>JADFZZ010000009.1 GCA_015232315.1 SAR324 cluster bacterium
GGCAGGGAGTGTGGCCTTGGCTTCGGTGACGGCCTTAAAAAAGAATCAGGAATATCCAACCTGGTTTAAGCATCATGTCCTTGAGTTTAAACTGGTTGCGTAAAATACACCTGCACAGGTGGAAATTATTTAGTCTGGTTTTCTCAAAAAGGATTTCCCCGGGGGGAATTGGGGGAGTTACTGGCATTAGCACTGGAAATAAAAATGAATGGTCTGGAACATCTGATAACGCCACTCAAATAACGGGCATCCTATAAAAATGACCATTGTAGAGCTTCAGCAGGAAGGAAATCCGCCATTCACGCTGTTGTTGAATGGCGGATGCAGAATATTACTGGAATTTTTTGGCGCGTTCAACCCATTTTGCCACGTCTTTCTCCTTAGGGTCTTGAGGATCTCCGGGATGGATGATCTGCGAAGGACATTTTTCAGCGGCTTTGACAATATCCCTGAAGGGGCCGCCCTTGGGATTTTTGACAAAAGCTTTTTTCTCGGCATTGTACGCAAAGATTCCCTTGTTGATGGTGGTACACTCATCACAAGATGTACACAAATTGCTTTCAATCCAGGCAACATCGCCGCCTCCTGCCGCAGGAGCACTTGCCGCGGGTGTTTCAGCAGACGATGAAGATGGCGCCGATCCGACTGGAGCCGATGCTGGCATTTGAAAAGCGGCCAGGTCCAAACCCTCTGTACTTCCGCCTGTAAGCTGAACCACCAGATTCTGGATTGCCTGTGCCACAGCCTTTTTCTTCAGTTCTCCAAACGTTGCTTCGATTTCATTCTCAATGCCTTTGAGTATACTGCCTTTATCTTCAAATAATTTCAGCAGATCCTTGAGCATGTTGTAAGTACTCAAGACTTCCTTGCGCATTGCGTTCTGGTCACCCGCACCATTGATCAGCATGGATTCCAGTTGTTCCAGTGTTTTTGGAACTTGTTTGAATAATGACTCAACTCTTGTTCTCCAGACTTCTTCAATCAATGTGGTGATTTTCTGTTCCATGTTTGTTTTCCCGAAAGGAATTTATTATTTTGAGTCGCAATGGTCCGCACTTACGCAACCACAGCACCCGTGTCCACATAAACTTTCATCTTCCTGAGTTCCATTCCATTTTCTGCCCAGTGACTGTACCCCCACCCAAAGAAACAGTAGTGCGGCAACACTCATGATTGCGATCAGATAATGAAACAGCATGCTAACCTCCCAAACCGGCAAACCCCATAAAAGACATGGAAAGAATGCCACCAACAATCAGTGTCAAGGCCGCGCCTTCCATGAGATTGGGCACCTTGGCAAGTTCCAGTTCTTCCCTCAAGCCGGACATGATGATCAAAGCCAGAGTGAAGCCCAATCCTCCGCCAAACGCAAAAACAAGTGATTGTATAAAATCATATTGTCGATTGGTCTGAAACAGTGCCACGGCCAAAATAGCGCAGTTTGTTGTGATCAAGGGCAGAAAAATTCCCAGAGATCGAAATAACGCCGGACTGGTTTTTTTAATGAACATTTCCACCAGTTGAACTGTTGCCGCAATCACTACGATGTAAGCGATCAGTTGCAGATATTGTGCTTGAAACGCATCCAGTATGCTATTGATGGCATAGGCACATGCCGAACTCACCAGCATCACAAAGGTAACAGCGACCCCCATCCTCGACGCTGTACTGACTTTTCCGGAAACGCCCAGGAACGGGCATATTCCTAGAAAGTAGCTCAACACAAAATTGTTGATGATGACCGCATTGATAAAAATGGTACTTAAGGAATCATTATTCATAATAGATTACAGCTAAGTGTCATTGGCAATTGCTCATTATTTGAGCCACTTTACACGTAATTGATCGTCTTCATCCAGTGTTTGACTAGCCTGCCACACGGGCTGTTTTTGCTACAGCAGGTTGCGTTTTTGTTGCTTTATACCAGCGGTTGATCCGGTTATAAATCATCAAGAGAATTCCCAACGCAAAAAATCCGCCGCCCGGGAGAATCATGACAATCCATGGTTGATAATTGGGGCCAAACAAGGGAATTCCGGCAAAAGAACCATTACCGATCACTTCCCGAAAAGATCCCATGCAGGTGATCGCAAAAACAAATCCCGCACCGGTTCCTGTGGAGGCAATGATGGATGGAATCACTTTGTTTTTGGACGCAAACGATTCCGCCTGCCCCAGGATGATGCAATTCACCACGATCAGGGAGATGAAAGCGCCGAGGCTCTTGTGGATATCCAGACTGATGGCCTGGATGATGTATTCAGCAACTGTGACAAACGTCGCGATGATCAGGATATAGGTGGCGATGCGCACTTGTTTGGGAATAAAATTTCTCAATGCTGACACCAGTGCGCTGGACATCACCAGAACAAACATGGTTGCAAGGCCCATTGAAACAGCGTTGATCACTGAATTCGATACAGCCAGAGTTGGACACATTCCCAATAACTGGACAAACACAGGGTTTTCCTTCCATAAGCCTTTAATAAACAGATCTGCTGATCTGGTTTCGTTCGTTGAACTCATTGAATGGCCTGCCATTATTTTTCTCCGCGCAAACGAGTCAGATTTTTATTGATCAGTGGCACCATTTGCTGGGTGCTTTGATTCATGAGTTTTCCAATTGCCTTGGATGAAATGGTTGCTCCTGTGATGCCATCAATCTGCCATGGATGCGTTTTAGCACCTTGTTTGACCGTGACCACCTCATTCAACAATCCATCCAGAGTATCATTCAGTGAGACATCCAGTTTTTCAAAATTTGCCCGGAAGTTTTCTTCTTTCTCAATTTTATCGCCTAATCCCGGAGTTTCCTTGCTTTCCAATACTTTCATCCCTACAACCGCCTGTTGGTCTGGTGAATAGCCATACAACACTTTGATCTTGTCGGCATATCCCTGACCACTCGCCTCAATGGCTATGCCAGTCAAATTGTTTTCATTGTCATAGCCGGCAAACAGCATGAGTCCTTTGTCTGATGGTTCCTTGACCGGAATCACGGCATCGCCTTCCACCATAAAGTTGGAAACTTTAGTCGTGTGGGGAACCACTTCAAAAATTGCTTTTTGAAGGGCTATTGCTTTGTTCTTTTTGATGGTGGGCAACGTGATTTGAAAGGCCATCACTATCAATAATCCTGATATCATCGCAATTCCAGCCAAAGCCCGGATCATTGGGATTGAACTTGGTGTGTCAGTTTTTTCCTGGATTGTCGCAGTCATACGTTTTTGGTTCCATACACACGGGTTCTGGCCACACGATCCAGTAAAGGAAAAACCGCGTTGCCTAAAATAATCGCATATTGCACTCCTTCCGGAAGACCGCCCCAGAATCGAATGATGACGATCAATACACCTATCAGAATGGCATAGAGCCAAACACCGATGGGGGTGAGGGGAGAAGAAACCATATCTGTTGCCATAAAGATCGCGCCAAGCATGAGTCCACCTGACATCAACATAAAGAACGGATATGGATATCGCACGCTGTCATAAGAATAAAAAATGGTGCTCATGATAAACACGGACAACAAAATTCCGGTTGGAATCCGCCAGTCTAACATTTTTCTAACACCAAGATACACGCCACAGGCCAACAGAAGAAGTGGTGAAACCTCGCCGATGGAACTGTGTGTGCTCCCCAGAAACAGCGGCATGAAGTCTGTGAATATGTTTTCAAATTTCATCATTCCCAGCGGTGTCGCACCTGTCACGGCATCAACGACAACGGGTTTCATGAACGGCGCTGTGAGCGTGGTTGGCAGAAAACTGGTGAACCGTCCATCAGCCCAGGCGTTATTCCAGGTTGCGATCGAAACAGGAAAGGTCGCCTGTAAAAAGATCCGGCCTACGAGTGCTGGATTGAAGGGATTCGAACCCAAGCCACCAAAGGCCCATTTTCCAGCGGACATGGCTACAAAACTTCCAACCACGGCCATCCATAGTGGAAAACCCGGAGGAAGTGTCAGACCCAGCAATAAACCAGTGATGGTAGCGGAATAATCTTTGACAGGAGAAGGTTCATCCTTGTCTTTGGAAATAAGTCTCCAGAACATCTGTTCAAACAGCACACAACTGATTGTTGTGGTCAACACCACGGTCAGTGCGCTCAAACCATATTTGGCGACAGCAAACAGCACAATAGGAACCAGTGCGTAGACCACGTTGAGCATGATCTGCTCCACCGTGACACCCCGTTCCACATGTGGAGCTGTGCTTAAATCCAGATCCAGATATTTGCTTTTAATCAATTTGACCTCGCTCGATTAACTTTTTTGGCAACACGGAATAAATGCACCAGCGGAATATGGGAAGGACACACATAGGAACAACTGCCGCATTCGAAGCAATCGCCGAGATTGAATTCGGCCGCCATGTCCTCGTAGCGTTCTTTTTGGGCCAGTCTTCCCAGTTTTGATGGATTCAGATGAATCGGACATGCCCGCACACATTCTCCGCACTGAATACAAGGTTGGACGCGATGCCCAAGTTGCCTCATCTCTCGTTCAGACAAAACAATAATCCCTGTGATACCTTTGGTCACAGGCGTTTCCAGAAAAGCCACACCTTTACCCATCATGGGACCACCCAATACGACTTGTCGAGCCTTGTCGTTGAAACCGACTTCATCCAGCATAAAATTCAAGGGGGTTCCAATGGGGATAAGGTAATTTCCCGGGCGATCAATGCCTTCGCCAGCAAGAGTGATGACCCGTTCAATCACACCGCGTCCTTTGGGAAGCAATCTGCCAATTTCCGCGACAGTGGTCACATTGGAAATGATCAGTCCAATATCAGCCGGTAAACCTCGCGTTGGAATATCCATACCAAACAAGGCACGGGTTATCATTTTTTCAGCACCCTGTGGGTATTTAGTCTGAAGCGTTTCTACAGAAAATTTGGGATCATTGCCGATGGCTTTTTTTAATGTTTCGACAGCATCCATTTTGTTGGATTCCACCGCAATCACGATTTTCTCAACACCGGTGGCTTTGGCGATCAACCGTGAACCTGTTACGACATCCTGTGCCTGTTCCAGCATCACCCTGTGATCCGCCGTCATATAAGGTTCACACTCACAGCCATTGAGAACAAGGGTGTGAACTTTTTTTCCTGAGGGCGGACTGTATTTAACGTGGGTATGAAACGCCGCGCCACCCAGGCCGACCATACCGATTTCCTGAATTCCCTGAATGATTTGGGCAGGAGTCAGTGAATCCACATCGACGGGCGTTTCCACCTGAATGGATTGATCAGAACCGGGATAGGGCTGAAGGATGATGGCTGGAGCCATAACTCCATCCATATTGAGCGATTCACCGATCCGGGTCACAACGCCTGTTGTCGGGGCATGAACCGGGACAGACATCATACCCTGGACTTCAGCGATTTTTTGTCCACGCAATACTTCCTGACCTTCACGGACGATGGGGCGGGATGCCTTGCCAATATTGGGAGCGAGCAACATGACCAGATTCGGCGGAAAAGGAAAACGCTGAATAGGCAGGGTTGCTGTGTGTTTGGCTTCCGGGGGATGAATCCCGTGACTGAATGTTCTGAATACCATTTGATTCGTACCGATGGATGTTTTTAGTAAAGCAGTTCAACCCAGCGTCCGCCTGCAACCAGTTCGGCTTTGCGGGATTCCCATTTTTCCTCAGAACCTGCGACTTTGGCAAAGGCCTGATCAATGGCCTCCTTCATTTTTTTGAGTCCTGCCATATAAACAAGGGTGTTGGCATGGGTGATCATGCCCCAGATTTCTTTGCTGTTCTGTTCAAAGGCCTGTTCAAAATTGACCGGTTCTCCCAGAAATGGCCTGGGACTGACAGCCTGGAAAGCCTTGAATGTCTTTTCGTCATAATAATTGACAAAGTCATCCTTCTGGTTATTCATATACATCAATTCCATGCCTGTTTTTCCACCATAATACAGCCTTACTTTGCCTTTCCAGCCACCATGTTGTTTGTAAATATTCTGAATCAAACCTCGGAAGGGCGCAATGCCTGTTCCCTGTGCAATTAACAGCAAATTTGAGGCTTTATCTTCAGGAATCTTAAACGGACCGGGGAATGGACCAACAATCATGATTTTGTCTTCCAGTTTGGAATCACACAGATAGTTAGAGGCGACGCCCTTGTATTGTTCGCCATTGAATTCATCCACATACGTACAACGTTTGACACACATGTCAATGAGCGTTTTCCCGTTTTTCTTTTCTATTCCCGCAACACCGTAGAGTCTGAAATGGTATGGATTTCCAAACTCGTGAGGACCTGGAACAAGAACTCCAAAATTTGCGCCTGCGTCGAAAGCAGAATCTTCTCCTGGAATTTCAAGGATAAGATTTCTGGCTTCCTCGCCATTTTTTGCGGTTGCGATCACTTCATTTTTTTTGATGACCCCGGTAATGGTTTTGCTGATGTCATAGTTTTCGATCATGTTCAACTCCTGCCGTTTGATAAGAGATATGATAAATTCAATTTCCAAATCTGCATTCTGTAGAGGCACACCGGTTATAGGCCATTGATGCATAATTGCCCATCATCCCTGGAGACGCACGATCATGCGTCTCTACCCCGATATGAATCAGTTGGAATCAATGTTGGACAATTGCACCAGTTTTTGTGCCAGTTGAGCGATCATTTTAGTTCGGACATTATTCGCAATGTCATCCTCACTAACCTGCTTCACATCCACTCCCGCGATATTCTTGATGGCACGCCAGTAACTGAGTCGATCCTCTGTGGATTTAACAATCGGATCAGCCACAATGACTCGTGACAAATGACCTTTTTTATTGGTGGCCCAGATGAATGGAAACTTACCGTCCCGTGCGTCTTCATCCAGTTCAATGAACTGTGCAATCGGAATCATTTTCTCATCATTCCATGTGTCACGAGGAGCTTCACGATAATGCTTGCGGAATCGGGCTTCGGTTGCCGCAAAGTCAGCAAAGGTCATTTCGACCTCCATCGTCGCCTGTTCGCCATTTTCATTGCTGTATTTCAGGGTGTATGTCGGCCAGTTCTTATCCATGTCCGGATTGCCATCGAGATTCAGGCACTCACTCGGAGTTGTGCCTTTGTCCGGATTATAGCGGATCATTGGATATGCGCGTGATTCAAGGGCCAGTTTGGCCTGATGGGTGGCCATGTCATCTCCGATTCCATGCTCTGGCTGACAACTGGTGTAAATATTGAAAAGGGCAGGACGGTGACTCATCAATCCTTCAATAAACCCTTCCAGCAGATGGGATGTCGATGCCAGGCTGCTTTGGAGCACATACGAAGTACGATGAGCAATGCCGATAAAGCTCATTTCCTTGCGGATTTCCTCTTTTCCTTTCATGACCTTGCCATAATGTGCCATGTCGGAAATCTGTCCGGTGAATCCTGACGTACACGCCTGACCGCCTGTGTTTGAATAAACCTGAGTATCCAGCACGACTACCTTGATCGGCATTCCGGACATCATCATTCGGGATAGATTCTGGAATCCAATGTCATACATAGCGCCATCACCACCGACTGCTACAACGGGAGGACACAGCAGAAATTCTTCTTCTGTGAAATTTTTCCAGGTAAAATATGTCATATCGACAGACTCAGCTTTTCCGGAAAGCTCATTTTCGGCTTCACGGACAAATCTGAACCCTTCTGCCATGCGTTGCATGTGTCCTTCAAACAGACCCATCGCCACAGAGGGACTATCCTGGAACAAATGATTGGTCCAGGGAAATGGATAAGGGTTGATCGGATAGGTACTTCCCCACACAGAGGAGCATCCGGTGGAATTGACAATTCCCATACTGGCCCGACCGTTTCCGGTGATCCCTCGCATGTATTGCCATTTTAGTTTTTTCAGTCCGGCAATGATTCCTGAAACATTGGACAACCATTCTGTATCAAGTGGCTGTCGGTCTGAATCAAGCTGACTTGCCAGGTCGGCCAGTGTCATATCGTGGTTATCAAATTTATGCACAACCTGTTGCAGAAGATCGGTGTTGGTGATGTTCACCGTCAGTTTGGCTTTGACATGCTGTTCCAGCCGAACAATCAGATCATCAATTTTAAGCAGTTGTTTCTGAACACGTGGTTGCATCAAGGCGGTTACCGCGGCAGTGAACATGTGAAGTACCGTTTTTTCAGCACATCCCAAACATGCTCCATCTCCCCCGACCATCACATTATACATTTGTTTGTCGAGCAACAGTGTTTCCAGGGCACCAATCCCTTCTTCCAGATTATCAATCCTGATAAATTTCTCCGGGGTATTGGGCAGATCCAGCCAGAAATCCCATTTCCGTTGCATTTTCGCAACTGCGTCTTCAGTTTGTGGAATCGCTTTCAAGGCTTCATCACCACAAACTTTCACACATTCCATACAACCTTTGCAAGTGTAGGGATTGACTGTAATCGAAAGCAAGCCACCTGAACCTTTTTCTTTCTTTTCCTTGAGTCCGAAAAATGGACGAGTGACAGAAAATTGAAATTCCTCCAGTTCCTTGCGCAACTCATTGAATTCCACTTCAAGTTCCTGTTTTTCTTTGGCTTCTCCGGCAAAGGATGTCAGTGTATTCGAAATCGCCCGTTCCACATGCAGTTTGACAGAATCTTTGTCAGTTCCCTGATCAATCAATTGTCTCAGAACCTTTTCACTGGAACGTACAGCCTTACGCAGATGCTTGAGTTCTACACCACGTTTCTCGAGGCGTTTGATACCAGTCTGGAAAATTTCTCCCAGATCACTCACCAGTCCGGGAATTGCGGAGTCAGGACACGCCACCCAGCAGTTACCGCAGGCGGTGCAGTTTTCAGCAATCCATTCGGGATATTCGAAACGGATATTTGTCATGTCCTTGAACACGCCGGTGGACGCTGGAATCAGTCCTGTGCTTGAAAACGGATCGGCCAGAATGTTGTTGCCTTCGCCAACTTTGTAAAAATAACCGATTTGCTCCCAGAACCGATGAATATCGGTGGTGTGGGTGTCATTGATCGGCATTTTCTTGAGCATGAAGGGCAAGACATCTTGCTTGACAGCATCGCTTCCCAACGTTTTATTGGTGATTTCATGGGTTGCAGCATAACCACGCTGAACCACTCTCAGGTTATCATCAACGATCCTTCGACCTTTGGAACCGAATTTGTGTTCCAATTGATGTTCAATTGTTTTGAACAATTCTTCCTCGGATAATTTGGCAGCAGATTTAACCGAGGATGTCGCAAAAAAGGAGCCCTGGAATGCGATCCCTTGCATTCTGTATTGTAATTCAGGATCGGAGGCTTCTGATTTGGCAATGGCAAACGCGTCAATATAGAAAATCCGGTAATTCTTTTTAATGATGATTTCCTGGTATTTTCTTGGAATGGACTTCCATACCTTGTCCTGATCTTCAAGATCGCTCTGAATGATGAACACGCCGCCTTCCTTGAGTCCGGCCAACGGATTGGAATGTTTGAACACATTGGGATCCGGAGACAGTACAACATCCACGAAAAAATATTCGCAGTTGATTCGGATGGGCTCGGGAGCCACAGCCAGATAATAGGTGGTGGGTTGTCCTTTCTTTTCAGAGCCATATTTGGGATTGGATTTGATGTAATAACCCAGAATATCCGCAAGCGTCATGGTGAGGCTTTTTCCTGTCGCCATCGCACCCCAACCACCGATTGAGTGAAGCCGGATGGTGATGCAGTCTTTGGGCATGAGGTTTGGATTTTCACTTCCCTGAACCACTAAATCTTTAAGGTTTGGATAGTTCTCAAGCAATTGTTGCTGGTAAACTTCCTGTTTAGGCGTCATGGCCTGATCTCTGACAAAATCAATCGAGAGATAGAACAGTTTTTTGTGTTTGCCCTCTGGCAACATGTTTTCAATCGCGCCGATCAATCCTTCAGGTTGCAGGTCACGGCTTCCCAGTCCATAGGAACAGGAAAACAGAGGTGGCAAATCTTCCAGTTTGGAATAGACCTCATAGTTTGGATAGGGGATCTCTTTTTTGGACCGGCCATTTTCCAGAGATTTGTTCATGGCACTTCGAATCTCACGAATCAACGGCAGGTCTTCGGCCAAAGGCTGGTCTGTACGTTCCATCACGACCACACCTTTTTTGCCTTTGAGCAGTTTGGTGATATATTTTCCGGGGAATGGACGATACATGGTGACGTTCATTACGCCAACCTTGATTCCGCGTGTTTTTCTCAAATAATCCGCAACTTCTTCCGCACTGGGAACCACACTTCCCATGCCCACATAAACATAGTCGGCGTCTTCAATTTTATAAGTTTCTATCAGTCCGTAAGGCCGACCGGTCAGTTCAGAAAATTCTTTCATGGCCTGAATGGACAGTTCTTCAATATGATCAAAAAAGAAAGGTCGTTGTGACGCCGTGGTCTGCATGTAGGAATCCTGGTTCTGAACAGGACCTGAAAGCACAGGATTGTCCACGCTCCAGAGTTCAGGAATTCGACGACGTTTGGGCCCATACAACATCCGTTGCGCTGGTGTTGGCGTGTCAATGATGTCATCTGGCCGACCAAGGTATTCGGCGATCAATTCCCGTTCCGGAACATTCAGGGATTCAATCAGGTGTGTTGTCAAAAACCCGTCCTGTCCGATAATTCCCGGTGTCAGCGCCAACTCAGCGATGCGATGGCAGATGATGTTCAGATCCGCGGCCTGTTGTACGTTTTTTGCCATGAGTTGAAAAAATCCTGTATCATCGACAGCATGATAATCATCATGAGCCGCATGCACGTTCAGTGAGGCTTTGGTGATTGCCCTGCATCCCATATTCAATACATAGGTCAATCGTTTACCAACAGCGCCATACAAGGACTCATGCATGTAAACAATACCCTGCCCTGAAGAAAAATTGGTAGCCCGCATTCCCGTCATGGACAAGCCTGCTGTCACCGCCGCGGCAGCATGTTCGCCTTCCGGTTCAATGAATATTAACGGTTTGTCTGAAATGTTGAGATGTCCGTTGGCCGCTTCCACGGCCCAGTATTCTCCCATCTGGGTGGAAGGTGTAATGGGGTAGGCTCCAGCGCCATCACTGGACTCTCGTTCACACATGATCACTGCGGTGTTTCCATCTAACGCAGTGGGTATTCCTGGATACTTGAATGTTTTTTCAGACTTCACATGACCTCAATGGATGATGGGTTGATCAACAGCAGGATGTTTTCCAGAACTGAGGATAAAATTAATATTCCCAAAGATGGGAACATGCACTTCATCGTGATTGACTCTTTTTGTTCCATATAAAGCCAAAAAGAAAAAATCAACGGTCTCTATAAAAAATTAGTGCTGAACAGGTAATGCTGATTTACGAATAATTTTTTTGGCTTTAGGCCCTTTCACAGCCTGATCCGGTTTGTTGAACCAGACAATGGCTCCGGTCGGGCAGCGGTCAATCGCTTTTTGAGTGGCTTTCCGGTTCAGGTCATAATTGATGACAGCCAGATTGTTTTTAATCTGAATCACGCCTTCGTCAGCGTCCAGCGCACAACGTCCACAAGCGGTGCAGGACACTTCACATTCGTTTTCGGCATCATCGCCGAAAGCCAGACTTTTGCAGGCCACCCAAAGTTTATGATCCACGGGATGGAGTGAAAACAGATCTTTGGGGCAAATTTCAACACAATCATTACAGGCTACACATTTTGCTGAATCAACGACCGGTATATTGAATTCATTCATGGTGATGGCATCAAAGTCACAAACTCTGGCACAATCACCCAATCCCAGACAGCCCCAGGCACAGCCTTTTCCACCACCGGCGACCAGATTTGCCGCATGACAGGTCTGCATCCCCTGATAATGAGATCGTTGCCGTGCAACGTTTACACCACCGGCACAGGCCAGTCTTGCCACGATTTTCGGGCCGCCACCGGCATCGACTCCCAGAAAACCAGCGATCATGTCTATTTTGTCAGGGGTGTTGACAGTGCATTTTCCAGGTGTTGTGGCTCCTGAAACCACTAATTCCGCAAACGCACGACATCCCGGCGATCCACAGGCTCCGCAATTTGCCTGGGGAAGCATATCATTCACCTGCTCAATGCGTGGGTCTTCATACACATAAAGTTTACGGTTCGCGAATACCAGCACAAAGGACAGTGTCAGGCCAAGTCCAGCCATTAAACCTGCGGCGATTCCTATTGATGAAATATCCATAATCGACTGCTCCTCTCGGGGGAATGGACAAAACGATGAGTAACCTTTTTGGGGTATATAACGGGTTTGAAATGCCAGCACAAGGGGTTAAAAAAAATATTTTTTTTAAGGAGTCACCTCTTTGTTTCATAGAGGTTTATTTCGATTTGCATATTTTTTAATAAAAAAAGAACATTCAGCGTTTTGTAAACATGAATGATTCCTGCTTCGAACTCTTCCTCAGAAAGGCTGACTATGAGTACATACAAGATTCTGTTACCCGAAAATGAAATCCCTACCCATTGGTATAATGTTGTCGCCGATATGCCCAATCCACCGACACCGCCGCTGGGGCCAGACGGGAAACCTATCGGACCGGAAGCGTTAACACCGATCTTCCCCATGGCTTTGATTGAACAGGAAGTTTCCGGTGAACGGTGGATTCCTATTCCTGAAGAAGTCAGGGAAATTTACAAATTATGGCGCCCAAGTCCGCTGTGTCGTGCCAGAAGACTTGAAGAAGCTTTGGGCACTCCAGCTAAAATTTACTACAAATATGAGGGCGTGAGTCCAGCAGGATCTCACAAACCAAACAGTGCGGTGCCCCAGGCCTATTACAACAAACAGGCGGGAATCAAACGGTTGACCACGGAAACCGGTGCCGGACAATGGGGATCCTCCATCGCCATGGCAGGGCAGATGTTTGGTCTGGAAGTGTTTGTCTACATGGTCAGGGTGAGTTTTGAACAGAAACCTTATCGCCGGGCAATGATGGAAACATGGGGTGCCAATGTTCTGCCAAGTCCGAGCAACCAGACTGAGGCTGGTAGAAAAATTCTGGCAGAAGATCCAGATTGTCCCGGTTCTCTGGGGATTGCGATTTCTGAAGCGGTTGAAGACGCGGCATCCCGCAGTGATTCAAATTACACACTGGGTTCCGTATTGAATCATGTATTGATCCATCAGACAGTCATTGGTCTGGAAGCAAAAAAACAATTTGCCATAGCTGGTGATTATCCGGATATGATTTTTGCGCCATGCGGTGGTGGTTCCAATTTTGCGGGAGTCGCTTTTCCTTTTCTTGCGGACAAGGCATCTGGAAAACAAATCCGTCTGGTTGCGGTGGAACCAACGTCATGCCCAACCTTGACCAAAGGCCAATATACCTATGATTTCGGGGATACGGCAGGAATGACGCCCTTGATGAAAATGTACACCTTGGGACATGATTTTGTTCCACCAGCCATTCATGCTGGCGGTTTGCGCTATCATGGGGATTCCCCGCTGGTTTCACAGTTGTATCATGAAGGTCTCATTGAGGCCGTGGCGGTCCCGAATGTGGCAACCTTTGAAGCCGGTGTTCGTTTTGCCCGTGCCGAAGGAATCATTCCCGCACCGGAATCCTGTCATGCGGTTCGGGCTGTGCTGGATGAGGCTTTGCGCTGCAAGGAAACAGGCGAACCCAAAACCCTGTTTTTCAACCTGTCCGGTCATGGTCATTTTGATATGATGGCCTATGACAAATATTTCAAGGGAGAACTGGAAGATTACGATTATCCGGAAGAAGCCATCAACAAGGCCATTGCCCGACTTCCCAAGTTCTGACACGACACGTCCTCAATACGGTCGCACCTCAAGGCTGGTTTCAGTTTTGAGGTGTACGCACCTGCTCAACGTACGGAGCCAAACCGCAAAGTTCTGTTATTTTTTCTTTTTAGCGGCCCTCAGTTTTTCATCTTCCATCAGAACCAGAACGTGTCGTATCAATTCCAGAGAAGAAAATTCTTTATCCACAAGGTAGGGGTATTTATCCACAAAGATCCTGGCGATTTTATCCAGCATCCCATCTTCCTGCAACGGGCTTTTGATATATTTCGCAAGGATCAAGGCTTCATGAATCAAGGCTTCTGAGGACTCAAACTTGTAATTTTTCATTTGCGGAAACATTTCAATAAAATAGGCTTTGACCTGTTCCAGCAAATTTTCCAGCATCGGCAAACGTTCGTTGGATTTCAAGGAGTTGACCACATTCACCAAAGCACCACGTTCAAAATGGAGTTCTATGCCATCTTTCAGTTTTATCAGACTGTATTCGCCCTGTTCATAAACCTTGGGGCCATGATTTTTCAGGATTTCAAGAATTTTCCATTGATCTGTATCCATGCTTTAAACTCAAAACAGGTTATTAAAAGGAATTGTTGATATTTCAGGTTTGCACTCTTGAAAAAACGGGTTCAACTTATCGGGTTGCCTGAACTTGACAAGGAAAAATTTTAATAATGAACGTTCACTTCTGAAGTTTAGTCTTTCCATCCGAAATCTTTATTCTGAGGAAACCATCATGATGCGATATTTTTTTGATGTAGACGGGGTTGTTCTCGATTTTGAAAGCCGTTACATTCAGGCGCTGAAACAATATTTCAATTTGAATCTCCCTGATAATTATCAACCCCAATGCTGGTATTTTTCTGATATTTTGAAGGAAGAACAAGTGCTGGAAGGTTGGGAAAAATTTATTTCCAGTGAGGAGTTCGGAGCCTTGTCTCCTCTGGTGGAGGTGGACAGGTTCAATCGTGTTTTTGGTGGTTTGCCAGTTCATTTCATCACGAACATTCCACCCCAATATCTCAAAGCAAGGGAAACAAACCTGCTCAAGGCGGGTTTCCAGTTTCATTCTGTCCATTGCGGGGGATTTCTATCCTTCGACCATGGACCTCCCCGAAAAAAGGCGGATATCATCAAAGAGTTGCTGAATCCTGAAGAAACCGTTTTTTTCATGGATGATCATCCAGACAATTGTGTGAATGTTCATGAAATGTTTCCTGATGCTGAAATCTGGCTGATCACCCGTTCGTTCAATACATCATTTTCACACCCTGCCATAAAACGGGCCGATCACTGGGATCATATTTTTGATCGATTTGTCTAAGTCCCTGTGCAATTCACGCTGAGAATGTCACAGCGTTTGCATTTCTTTTTCTGAACGATTTTTGCCCCATGATCAGATCAGTAGAGACGGGTTTGAAACCAGTCTCTACAAAATACACAGGCCACCACATGATGAATGCATTCCAGAAAGGAATAATCCCCCAATACATCTTCACGGTGTTGCTGTTTTTGGGCGGTTTGATTCCAAACCTGCTTCTGGCACAACCCGAAGCAGATATTATCTACACCTGGAACCGGGAATATTATGGTTTGATTGATGGCCAGCAGCATCTGCTTTATACAAGGTCCTTTGCCAATAGCCATTTGACCTTTGGCGATATTGATGGGGATGACGATAATGACCTGATTGTGGGAAAACAGGATGGACAATTGGCCTATTTCGAAAATACGGGTACGAAATATGACCCTGTCATGATTTTGAGAACCGAAGAATACAAGGCCTGGTTCCAGGAAACTGACGACAATCAGAAAACAAAACGGTTTCCAAAAATCATCAATGTCGGTGGCTATGCGTCACCTTTTTTGTATGATCTGGATGAAGACGGAGATCTCGACCTGCTGGTGGGATCAAAAGACGGAAGTATTTTTTTCTATGAGAATAAAGGCAATGCGCTACTACCGATTTTTGAATTGATAACTCCCATTTACATGGGGTTGCGTCCCGGTAATAACACCGTGATTCGCCTGGCTGATGTCAATGGTGACCGGGTTGCTGATCTGCTTGTTGGAACAAGGGATGGTCAGGTTCTGCTTTATCCCAATGGCGGTAAAATCGGCAACCCGTTTTTTTGTGATCCCAATCTAAGGTTTCAGGCAGAACAACCCTGTCTGATGAAACCAATACTGATTGATAAAATCCGTCCGGAAATTCATGCATCCCCGGAATTCATTGATTGGGACTATGATGGTGATCTCGACGTTGTCGTGGGAAAATCCAATGGAAAACTGAATTTTTATCTCAACGAAGGGACTCCTCTTGCGCCCAACTGGAAACTGGAATCAGACCGTTTTCTCTATATTGACGCGGTTTCAGATGCCGCTCCGGTTTTTTATGACTGGCGTAATGATGGTTTCCCAGAATTGTTTATGGGCAGTTCTCAGAGCCGAGTGATTTATTATGAAAACAGGGAAGTGCTCAGTACTGGATTAAAGGATATTCCAGATGTGAATTTTTCCTTGTTCAACTGGAATCTGCCTCCGGAAAAAGTCCTGACAAAATTTTGTGAACGGTTGAACGTTCCGGAATCCTGTTTTGAAATTCTCAAAAAGTCTTTGCCCATTCCAGCGGATACTCCCGATGATATCAACAGCATTGCCAAAGCCGTTCTCAAGACAGACAGCAGCTTTACTTCAACAGCACTCACATTGCCAAAGGTTCAGCCTGCTCCCTCAAACACAACAGCATCTCCAACGGACAATGCACCGGGAACTCCACCAGCAGGACAGATCAATGCGGTCATGCCCAAACTTCAGGTCAACACCAACACGGATCCCAATGCGGTAGCGCAGGATCCCAATGCCGCAAATCCACCCGGGCCAACCAACGCTGAAACCGCCACACAGGAACCCAAAGCACAACTGGTACTCACCAGAAATAGATTATGGCTCAAAAATCGCAATTTTTTCAATTTCACACATCTTGCTCCGGAAGATCGAAGAACCATTCTGACCAGTGGAGATTGGAACAAGGATGGAAAACAGGATCTGATGATTGGCACCTACTCCGGAAAAATATTTGCTTACAATAACAATGGCACTCCTCAAAAACCTGACTGGCATGCAATCACTGTCACGCCGTTTCAACCCAATCAACGTGAATTCAGTGCACCCACCCTGGTGGATATTGATGGAGACGGCGATCTGGATCTGATTGTCGGCAACCGTACAGGCCGCCTGGAGTTAATCAAGAATAAAGGCAATGCCCAAAAACCTGACTGGAGCATCGAGGATTTATATTTCGCCAATGTGGATGTTGGAAGCTACAGTGTTCCTGTGTTCAAGGACCTGGATCAGGATGGCGATCAGGATCTTTTTGTCGGAAATGGAAAAGGGAGAATCGCCTTTTATCAGAACATGGGAACTGCCCGGAAGCCGCATTTTGTATTGAAAAGCACCCGTTTTTCACAAATCATCGTGGCTCGCAATGCCGCCCCCGCGTTTTTCAATTGGAATGAGGATCCCCACCCTGATCTGTTGATCGGTGGAAATAATGGCCAGATCAAACTGGTCAGTTTCAATCCTTTGCCGGAATACCCGGTAACACAAGGATGGGAATTGAAAAAAAACCAGTGGGATGGTTTGGAAACTATTGGTTTCAGTACGCCTCATCTTTGGGATGTGAATGGTGATGGCAAAATGGATTTATTCATGGGCGATGAAGAAGGAAATACCTTACTCTGGCTCAATCAGGGATTTCAGAAAGCTGAAGAATACAAGCCGGAAGAAGAAATTATTCTGGAAACAAGCAACTCACTTGAAGCCCAGGACGTGAATGATGTTAGCACTGAAACATCAGATGCCACTGAAGCTGTGGTGTCTGATGAACCCATGGATTCGGCCATTCAGCCGGAAACTACAGAAATGGCTGAAATTCCAGTGGTTCCGTTTGATCCTGTGTTCAAACTGGTTAGTAAAAATTATGAAAATCTGAAGCCTGGAAATAAGACGGTTCCAGTCTTTTTTGACCTTGATGGCGATGGGGATCTCGATTTGTTTGTGGGTACAAAAGAGGGAGATTTTTTTCATTATTTGAATGAAGGTGATGTGACTAATTCAAAATGGACCCTGGTGACAAAAAAATATCTGAATTATGAGGGTGGGAAAAATCCGACACCGGTGTTTGCTGATATGGATATGGATGGTGATCAGGATTTAATTGTCGGAGATGCGGATGGAAAAATACATTATTGGGAAAACCGTGGAACCCCTGAGTATGCTGAATTTGTATTCAATCCTGCGCCTTTTTCGGGTGTCACTGGTGGAAGAAATTCGAGACCTGCTGTTCTGGATGCCAATGGGGATGGTTTGCCGGATCTGGTGATCGGAAATTTTGAAGGTCAGATGCGGCTGTATATCCAGGAAAAAACTGGCAATGGCTTCAGTTTTAAGCTGCTGACCAGACAGTTCATGGACCTTGATGTGGGAATCGGTGCGACTCCAGTTCTGGCGGATATCAACTATGATCAGAAACTGGAGCTGGTGATTGGTTCAGATCAGGGAAAATTATTCGGCTTTCAACCTGCGGCTGGAGATCAGAAAAATCAATGGGGTTGGCTTCCCAACGACAAATATTTCAAGGATCTGGATTTACCCTTTGGATCAACTCCCGCCTTTGCCGATATTGATGGGGATGGGGATATGGATATGTTTATTGGAAACGAAAAAGAAGGAATATATTTTTTCAGGAATGAAGGAAAACCTTGAGGTCTCAGTCGGAACTTGTTGCCTGAGAAGCCTTTTGTTAAAAAAGAATACCTTTTTATTAAATAGCTAAACTATTGATTTCAAAATGAATATATTATGGACCCATTTAGGCTGCTTTCAAAATATGCTCAACATGTTTCATGTTTCTCATTCAAAATGAGAATACTAAAAAATTATCAGTATCTTAAACCACTATAAGGTAAATATACTATTTTTTACCAAAAGGCTTCTAAGACCTGGTTGCGGTTACCAGAAATATCGGGAAATTTTCACCATCTTTAGTCACTGTGTGGGATGTAAAAAACTGAATTTGACTGAATCCATGCTGTCCCAGAAGGGTTTGTAATTCATTCCGGTCAAAGCCAAAATGAAAGATACCCTCTGCGTCTTTAGGATGAAAACTGCCGTCTTCCTTGTCAAGATCAGCCAGAGCGATCAAGGCACCTTTATTGGAATGTTCAGCGAATCTTTGAATGAGTTTTGAAGTATCTTTGACGTGATGCATTGCCATGGCACTCATGATCAGGTCAAACTTTTCATTCAGAGGTTTATCTGTTATGTCCTGACAGACAATGTCCACTTTACCTTGTAGTTCTGGTTTTGCCGCGAGTCTTTCCAGCATTGCCGCAGAAATATCGACAGCAATGATTTTTTTTACATGCGGTGCGACATGAGAACTGATCAGCCCTGTTCCCGCGCCGAAATCCAAAACCCTCATCTGATCATGCAGACGGACATTTTGCAATATTGCTGAACCTATAGCCGCAGAAAGCAACCGTGGTCGTTCCTCAGCATCCCAATCCCTGGCTTTATCCTTAAATAAATCTTTCATTGATACTTCCTTTCATAATTTAACTGTTCTTTTTTTTGCACCTTGCAACGCTCAGAGCCTTGAGGATTCTCCTATCGTTCAATTCTAATTGACACAGAATCGACTCAGGATTCACCGAAAAAACTAAAATCCGACTGCCATCTAACATTTTACCATCAATTGGGTCAAGCCTTTAGATCGGGGCTGTTTAATTTTCCAAAAAAGGATGCGTAGGATGGGTAGAGCGTTAGCGAAACCCATCGAGTTTTGTTGGGTTTCACTCGTTCTACCCAACCTACCCACCATGCCAAACTGAAAATTAAACAACCCTGCCTTTAGATTGATCAAAGGCAGATTCAATCGCTTCAAGTCGGTTAAAAATCAAAGACTGTTAAATCGTTTTGCAGGTGTCACTGTAACCGTTGTAGCTTATCTCAATCGGCTACTCGCTCAAGCAATTGGAGACCCTCTTAAAATCTGACACTCATGCGTAAATCAAGAAACATACCTCTCCTGAATCTGGACTCTCTGGTTGATATTGTATCCAATAATGTTGGAATTCTTGTCATACTGGCGGTGATGGTTTCACTGTTTTCTATTTCAAAACCGACTCAAACTGTCACAGAATCCCAGGAAAAAATCGAAATCATCAAAAAAATCACCATTCCGTGGGCACATTTCTCCCAGAAATCCGCGTTGTTGTTTATTGTCCGGGATAACCGGATCACCTATCTGGATCGTAGCAAAGTCTATCAGTCTTTTGAAAAGGAAATGAAGAAGGTTGTTACCGGAGAGCTTGATACAAGAGTGGATTCCTACAATGTGAAACTGATTCCCTATTCCAGCCTGTACCACTGTCTGCAATTTTTTCCTGATCCGGATTCCGGCTTCTGGTGGCATCAGTTCAACCAGAACAAGGGCTTGTTGAAAACTCTCATCTCAAAATTTCAGCCCACTGAATATTATTTCTTTTTCTGGGTGGATTCATCCAGTTTTGAACTGTTCAAGGACATGCGCGACACACTGCATGAAATGAACTATGAAGTTGGCTGGAAACCTGTGACAGACCAATCCATACTGCTGTTCTGCAATGATGGATCCTCCAATCTGAGTTATCAGCCGCAATGAATTCAGTGGAACCGTTTGAGTCTCAACGCATTGGTGATGACTGAAACGGAACTCAGGGCCATGGCTGCGGCGGCAAACATGGGGTTCAGGAGCGGACCACCAAACAGATACAGTATTCCGGCCGCCACAGGAAGCCCGGCAATGTTGTAGGCAAAGGCCCAGAACAGATTCTGGCGGATGTTTCGCAAGGTCGCCCGGCTCAGTTGAATGGCACGAACCACATCGGTCAGGCGATTGTTCATCAATACAATATCCGCTGATTCCATGGCAATATCGGTTCCCGCTCCAATGGCCAGTCCAACATCCGCCTGAGCCAGTGCCGGAGCGTCATTGATCCCGTCACCGACCATGCCCACTTTTTTTCCAGACTCCTGAAGCTGACGGACGTGTGTTGCCTTGTCTTGAGGGAGTACTTCCGCAATGACATGTTCAATATGGCATAATTTTGCGATGGCTTCAGCGGTTGTCTGATTATCTCCGGAAAGCATGACCACTTCAATTCCCATATTCTGCAACCGTTGAACCGCTTCAGCACTGTCAGGTTTCAGGGAATCAGCCACAGCGAGTGCCCCTGCCAGTTTACCGTCGATTGCCACATAAATCGATGTATAGCCCTGTTCCGACCATGTTGCTGTTTCTGAAGGAATTTCTGCTGACAATCCCTCAGATTGCATCATCTTCCAGTTTCCCAGCCAGACCGTTTTTCCAGAAATCAGAGCTTTGATTCCAAATCCCGGTTGACTCTCAAAATCTTCGCCCTCCAGTAACGCAAGATTTTTCTCAAGGGATTCTGACATGATCGCTTTGGCCAGTGGGTGTTCGGAGCGTCTTTCCACAGAGGCGGAAAATCGCAGAACTTCCTCGGTTGTCCAGGAGGAAAACGCTACAGTTTCCATCAAACGTGGACGTCCTTCGGTCAAGGTCCCTGTTTTGTCCAGAACCAGAGTCTGGATGTGCTGGGTGATTTCCAGGGCTTCTCCGTTTTTGATCAGAATACCAAAATCCGCGGCTTTGCCTGTGCCCACCATGATGGCAATGGGCGTTGCGAGTCCCAGGGCACAAGGGCAGGCAATGGTCAGAACCGCAATGAAAATTCTCAACGCAAACGGCAGGGGCATCCCGGCCAACAACCATGAGGCAGACGCAATCACCGCAATTGCGATCACCACAGGAACAAACACACCTGATACGGTGTCTGCCAAGCGTGCGACCGGTGCTTTACTGCTTTGAGATTGTTCAACAAGATGAATGATCTGGGCCAGAATTGTATCTTTGCCAACTTTGGTCACCCGATATTCCAAAGCCCCCTGAAAATTGACGCTTCCGCCAAACACGGCGGCACCAGGTTGTTTTTCGACGGGCATGCTTTCGCCAGTAAGCATGGACTCATCGACCAGCGAGCGTCCCTGTTCCACCTGACCATCCACCGGAATTTTTTCTCCGGGTTTCACCAGAATCAGATCATTGATTTCAATCTCATCAATGCTGATGACCAATTCCTGTCCATCTTTCAGCAAAACCGCGGTTTTCGGTTGTAAGCCCATGAGTTTACTGATGGCTTCGGAGGCTCGTCCCTTGCTGACAGCTTCCAGATATTTTCCCAGCAGAATCAGAGCGACAATCACTCCGGCTGTTTCAAAATAAAGATGCTGAACCGCTTCCCTGTGGCCCATCCAGATCATGCCTGTGTTATAAAAACTGTAAATCATGGCAGAGGATGTTCCCACCGCAATCAGTGAATCCATATTGGGACTTCCCTGAAACAACACAGGAAAACCTTTCAGATAAAATCGACGTCCGAGCCATAACACGGGCAACACGAGAACGGCCTGAAGCGTTGAGAAAAATTCCGGATGATGTTCGGTTGATAACCATTTGGGCATGGGCAATCCGGCCATTTCTCCCATTGCGATCAACAGCAGACAAAAAGAAAATCCCATTGCCAGGAGCATTTCCTGTTTCTGGTGCTGTAACTCACGAGCTTTCCGGATATTTTCCTGATGTTGCTGATCCTGAGTTTCAATATCAACCGGTTCATAGCCAGCTTTGCGAATTTCTTCCTTGATCATCGACATCCGGATTTTATCAGCATCAAACTGGATTTCAGCGTATTCTGTCGCAAGATTCACCGAGATATTTTTGATCCCTTCCAGTTTGGAAACTTTTTTTTCAATCCGGCTGACACAGGCCGCACAGGTCATTCCACGAATTTTAACATGCGCGTCCCGGATATTTAAGGCGAGTTCTGCTGTGTAGCCAGCTTTGCGGACCTGTTCAACGATGGCTGAGGATTCCAGACGGGTGCGGTCAAAACGGACCGTCATCCGGTTGGTTGCGAGACTGACCTCCACGGTTTCAATTCCGTCCATTTTCCGGACAAATTTTTCAACACGGCTGACACAGGCCGCACAGGTCATTCCTTCCACATTGAACATTTCAGTTTGCATGGCCGATCTCTTTCAAGGAGATTATTGGTTTAAAAGTCAAAATGTTGCTGGCGGAACCCACCCACCAAAAATTTTTTCCAGATACATGGCCACCGCGATACTCAGATGATCATTTCCCGGCGTTGCGACAATCTGTATGCCCAGGGGCAGTCCATTCTTATTCAAACCAAGAGGTACCTGCGTCACCGGAAATTCAAGAACATTGAAAATGCCTGTAAAGACCCAGTCCAAGGGATTCATCAGGGGTTGATAATGGAAAGGAGCTGGCGAAGAATAGGAGGGATAAAGCATGACACCATGATTGCCGATGAGTCCGACCAGTTCCTGCCGAAGCTCATCGCGCATTTCTATATGACGTTTGAAGACAAACGGCATTTTTTCCAAAAACGCCAACATGATGGCCGGTAACGTATGCGGCGAACGACGTGTCAACCATCGCACCATTTCCGGTATTGCTCGCACAGGATTTCCATTTCCAAGCAGAGTGCCGAAAGGCGTACCACCTGCCGCGACCATCATGGTGGTCCAGATCTCCAGCGAGTTTTTCAGAGTATCAATGTGACGGGTTCTGACATTTGCTCCCTGTTTTTTCAAGGCATCCGCGCATTGCGACTGGCTGTCAAGCAAATCCCGGGTGACTCGTGTTCTCAGATTTCCGGGAACATTCAGAATCTGGAGTTTTTCAACCATCACCTCATTCGGGTCCTGAAGATTGTAGGCATGACACCATTCATCCAACCCGTCAGGTCCGGCAAGAATCCGGACAAGGGGCATCAGATCCTCAGCTTTTCGGCAGAGTGGACCCGTGGTCAGATAACGGAGAGCGTTGTTTTCAGCAACGGGAAACTGTCCCGTATTGGGGATCAAACCGCCTGTGGGCTTGTGTCCGAATACGCCATTGAAAAACGCGGGCATTCTGATGGATCCACCCACATCAGACCCCAGACCAAAGGGCACCCCTCCGGCACCGACAATCGAGCCTTCCCCTCCTGAACTGCCGCCGACAATACGTGCAGGATCATACGGATTGTTGGTTCGGCCATAAACCCGATTGTTGGTTTCCATCCACATGCATAGTTCCGAGGTGTTGGTGACACCCAGGGGAATTGCGCCAGCTTTTAGCAGACGCTGAACAGCGGTTGCGTTGTCTTCAGCCACAAACCCCTTACGGGCGACCAGCCCTGAAGTGTTTGGCATTCCAGAGACCCTGAAACATTCCTTGATGGTGCAGGGAACCCCCAACAGCGGCGGAATGGTCTCCATCTGTTCTTCATGGAGTTGTTCGTCAACCTTTCGGGCTTCCGCTCTGGCCAGTTCAAACCGGTTACAAACAACAGCGTTCAGTTCCGGATTCACTGATTCAATCCGGGCAATATGAGTATTCACCACTTCCAGAGAGGTCACTTCTTTGGAATGGATCAGTTGTGCCAGTTGGAGAGCCGATAATTTTAGAAGTCGATTCATAGGGAAACTCGTTTTTCAGAAGTGGGTTCCAAGGTATTCTGAGGGGTCAATCTGGAAAAAAAACAGCTCTTTTCTCCGGTGTGACAGGCTGTTCCTCCGGTTTGTTCCACAACATATACCAGCGTATCCTGATCACAATCCACGAGAATATCCTGAATCAACTGAATGTGTCCTGAGGATTCGCCTTTCATCCATAAGCGCTGTTTGGATCTTGAATAATAGTGTGCCTTTCCCGTCAGACGTGTTTGTTCAAGGGCCTGCGGGTCCACATAGGCCAGCATCAGGATTTCTCGTGTGCCGACTTCCTGCACAATCACCGGGAGCAAACCACCCTGTTTGTCAAACGCAAGTTCCAGTTCCATAAAGTCTACCTTTGTCTAATGATATTTATGTGATGAAGGGAAGAATCTGATGATAAAATTAAAATGGATTTTGTTTGTAAGAAAGGCAATGCAAAAACCCATCAAACAGCCTAATGGTTGTTGGTGGAAACATCCATGCATGAGTAAAAAAGATTTCAGGAAAACGTCAGTTCAACATAGAACGACAAAATCATCGAATATTCCGGTTTGAATGATAAAGTGGTCTGAAGTCTGCTTGTCTATCCCAATCCATCATAGTAATCAAACATCTCACAGAAGGTTGAACCTGTCTGAGTCGAGTTATTCCATGCTGTTTTTTACCGGAGCATTACGTTAATGGCAAAAACAATTCTGATCATTGATGATGAGGAACAGGTCTGTATCCTGCTGAGTCAGTTCCTCAAACGTAAAGGTTATGAAGTCTACACCGCAACAAATGGTTATGAAGGCATAAAACAGTTTCGGGAACATCCGACAGATCTGGTGATTACAGACATCATTATGCCCCGGAAAAATGGCGTGGAAGTGATCATGGAACTTCGCAGAGCGTTTGCGGATGTTGACATCATTGCCATTTCAGGCGGTGGTAAAGTCGGTGAACTGGACTATCTGGCTGAGGCCCGATTTCTGGGAGCCTCTCATACTTTCGAGAAACCTGTTCCTCTAAAAAAACTGGGATCCGTAATTGAAGCCATTTTTCAGGAGCAGGAAAAACAACTGAAATCCGGAAAAATCAGGACCGCTGATATCCATGCTGTGTTGATCGCACCTCAAAAATCCGCTTTTGTAGAAACCATTCTGAAAAATCTGGATCAACTGAAACACATACTTTCTCACTCCTTCCTTATCTTTGCCAGAAATCAGATGGTCCAGTCACAAGTGGATGACAAAGTAGATATCCTTCTGCTTGTTTCAGATGGTTCGCTGGCATCGATTCAGCTTCAAGTTCAATTTTTCCACGAAACCCTGCCGAATTTACCGATCATCGTGTTACAGGAAGAGATGGAATCCATTGATTCAATCAAAATACTTCAATTGGGTGCTCAGGATTTGCTTTTTGGAAATGATTTGAATGCGTCCTCCCTGGAAAGAACGATCCGCTATGCGATTGAGCGATTTCAAATGCTCATAGAATTAAAACATTATACCCAGGGTTTGTTGAACAGCGAAAATCGTTTCAAAAGCATCATCAGACATATTGTGGACGGCATCCTGATCATTGATCCTGACAAGAAAATTCGATTTGCGAATCCTGTGGCGGAAAAACTGTTGAACCGCAGTGAAAAGGATATGGAAGGTCAGGATTTTCGCTATCCAGTGAGTTCAGGTGAATTTCTGGAAGTTGAAATTCAGAATGAAAAACAGGTCAGAACGGTTGAAATTCGTGGTGTGGAAATTGATTGGAACGGAGTTCCCTGCACGCTGGCATCCTTACGGGATATTTCTCAGCGAAAAAGAGCTGAAAACGAATGGATCAAACTTTCAATGGCAGTGGAGCAAAGCCCTGCCATGGTTTTTATCACAAACCCTGATGGTATCATTGAATATGTAAATCCACGGTTCACCCACATCACTGGATTCGCATCCGCTGAACTTCTCGGGCAACCTCTTCAAAAGATCTTTCCTGAGCCTGTCATCAGCAACATCTTCTTGACCGTCCAACAGGGCCAACTTTGGCAGGGAGAATGGAGTATTCACGACGAAAAAGGAACTGATGTATGGATTTCAGGATCCATGTCATCAATCAGGGACGCAAAACAGAAAATTCGCTACCTGGTTGGTGTCGGAGAAGACATCACAACCAGAAAGAGGGTGGAGGAAGAATTGATCGTAGCGAATCAGCAATTGTTGTTTTCCTTTGAAGAACTGGAACGTATCAACCGGATTTTTCAATTGTTTGTGCCTAAAGCCTTCCTGAATCGGATAGAATTATTCACAGATTTACAGGGAGGACAATTTGAAGAGGAAAATCTGACGATTCTCTTTGCGGATATCCGGTCCTACACCCATTACGCAGAGCGCATGACGCCCCAGCAAAACTTTGATTTTCTGAATACTTTTTTCAGATTGACTGAACCTGTTATTTCCAAAAACCAGGGGTTTGTGGATAAATTCATCGGAGACGCGGTCATGGCCCTGTTTGATGGAGAAAACTCCGCAAACCATGCGTTGAACGCGGCCATCGAAATGCAAGAAACCGTTGCACAATACAATCAGGAACATCAGGGGGAATACCTCCAGGAGATTAAATTCGGCATAGGCATCAATACAGGCCCAGTCATGGTAGGTGCCATGGGTTCAGCAACACGTATCAATTCAACTGTGATCGGGGATAATGTCAACCTGAGCGCAAGACTGGAAACCCTGACTAAAAAATATCACTCAAATATTTTGATATCCTTTCGAACGTATGACGCCTTGCTTGACAAGGAGAACTATAACATCAGGGAAATTGATACCGTTCAGGTCAGAGGAAAGTCAGAACCTACAATTATTTATGATGTTTTTGATGCTGATCCACCATCCCTCAAAATAAAAAAAATTGAGACACAACTCCTGCTGTTTCAGGGGATTGTGTTATACAAAGCCCAATCGTTCGCTGAGGCCATAGACTGTTTTGAAGAATGCCTGGGAATATTTCCCGAGGATGTCATTTGCATCAACTATCTCAAACGTTGCAGGTATTTTCAGAAATATCCCCCTGGAGAAATTATTTGGGATGGTGTTGTCAAAGATACAGACAATCTGATTGATCATAATATCCGACGTAGAACAGACAGATTTCATCTCAATGTACCGATCAACCTGTTTGTTCCGGAAAATGACATTCAACTGGCTGGAACCACTCTGGATATCTCTATGGGCGGACTAAAAATCCAGACACATCATCTGTTTGAAAAAGGACAGATCCTCAAAGTTGAGCTCTTTTTCAAGGAATCCAATCTGGAACAATATCTTGCGCAAATTCCATTTCAATTCATATGTCAGGTGATATGGAGTTTTTCAGGGCCGCTATTCAATCAGCAGCAGACCTGGGAGCATGGGCTGGAATTCATTGTCGTCACAAAATCACAGGATGAATCGCTTACGTTGCTGTTCAACAAATTGAAAGAAACTCTATAATAAGTTGTAAACTTTTTTCCATCAGTCGCTCCTCCTCTAGTCTGTAGAGACGTGCTATAGCGCGTCTCTACGCATGCCCGGCAGGAAATGTGTTTTTGGGGAAATATCTATTTTGTTGTTCGAATGTTCCATAAATCAAAGCTGTTGTTCTTCTTGCAACTTGTCCAGATGAGCATTGATGTTTTTCCAGGCCAGAGGATAAAGTAAGCGGGGAATATCCTGATACAAAGTCTTCAGAATCTGGATTCTGTTTTTCCCGGACTGTAGGAGTTCCAAAATCTGTTTTTCCCTCATTCTGCGATGTTTCAGCGTGTTTTCAAGAAGTGTTGTTCCACGCGAAGGAATTCCATGGGACGGCATGATCACGGCTGGATTCAGTGAAATCACACGTTCCATGCTCTCAAAATATTTTTTCATATTCCCTTCCGGTGAGGCAATTACGACGGTCCCCAGTCCCTGAATCAAATCGCCCACCAGAAACCATTCCATAGAATCTGGCGCCAGACCAAGCTGTCCTTCATCATGTCCCGGGATCTCAAACACACGCACAGGTTGCCCTTTCCACCAGGTGAGTTGGCAACCCTCCTGAACCAATTCCACTGAAACCCCCCTGAAATACCTGCGCCCCCATTTTTCTTTAATCCGCTGAAAGGTGTCATGACTCAGGAGCATGGTTTTATCCAGATCACGAGCAAGACGTGTTGATTGCTGATGATGATCAGGATGGTGATGAGTCAGGAATATGCCATCAATCTCATGTTTAGCAAGCGATCGACAAAGTCGTTGATATTCCAGTTCGGAATTGGGCGAAGGATCTATCAAAAATCTGCGTCCCGGTGAATCCCCAAGGATGAAGGCATTGGTTGTTGAGGCCGGAGGCAACGTTTCAGAGGCAACCATCAACTGCCATATTCCACTGAGAAAAGGAATCGCGAATATTTCGTCAGGCGACACCGCTGGATTCAGTCGGCCTGTTCCGGAAACAGTGATATCCTCTGCAAGTCGCTCCACCGCAACCAGAGTTGGAGGAACCGCCAAAATCTTACCAGATTCATACTCCTTCAGAAAATCACGGGGAGTTGCCCAACCAGACCAGGCAATTTCACCGGCATCGGGTAGGAACCGCATTTTTTCAGACAGTACCAGCTTATAAAAACAGGTCTGATACCTTACAGGATTTGAGGCGGGAGTGAGAGCATTACCAAAGGGAGAAATTTCATGAATGAGTCCCTTCTGTAACGCGTTCAACAGGTCAAACCCGAGTTCTTCCTTCAGTTCTCGACATAACGCATGGAAATGATCCATTGGAATATTTTGAGGACAATCAGGTATTTCAGCATTTTCCGAATCTTCGGGATCAATCACACCCCCTGGAAAAGCATGGTACCCCGGAAAAGCACGCAGATAGTTCTGACGACGAATCATGAACAACTGATCGCCTGCAATGATAATGGCTGAAACCGAGGGTCTGACTAACGAAGATACAGGTTGTTTGTGATATTTCCTGATCAGCTTGAATCCCTGTCGAATGGTTTGCTGGGCCAAAAATTGGACTCGTTGGAATTTCATTAAAACCCGGAAGCTAATGTGTCTGAAATGTGAGGCTCTGATTTGAAATCCTCACGATATTCTCCGGGGGTCTGCCCTGTCCATTTTTTAAAGGACCGATGGAAGGCACTCGGTTCAGAAAAGCCAAGCATGATGGCAATTTCATTGATTGGAAGTTGGGGTCGTTTCAGATAAGACATTGAGAGATTTTTCCGGATATCATCCAGAATGATCTGAAAGGAAGTATTTTCTTCTCTTAGTTTGCGACGAAGCGTCCGTGGAGTCATTCCCATTTGTTCCGCGACAGAATCAAAGCCAGGAAAATGAGCTTTGAACATGCTTCCGGTCAATTGCTGAACCTGTTTTTTAACGCTTTGATCTTCAGGAATTTTTTCCAGGAGGTCCTGACAAATTTTTTTCATGATTTTTGACAGGGTATGATCCGTGTGTCTCAGGGGAATTTTCAGCAAGGCCTTATCAAAGTAAACCTCATTGTGTGGTTGATTGAATTCAACAGAACATTCAAAAATGGTTTGATACTCCCGAACATAAGCAGGTACATCATATTGGAAGGTGATATGGTGAGGATGAATTCTTCGATTTGTCAGAATATGTGACATTTTCATCAAACCTGTGATTCCAGATTCAACGACAAATTTCGGCAGAGGTTTTCCCGGAATGGAGGACTCAAAACGCAGGGTAGCCAATTCATCCTGCAAATACAGACTTAGATTTATGCCATAGGTAATCACACGTTGATATTCGATCCCAAGTTGCAATGCGTCGCCCAGCGTTGAACTGCTCATTGCGGCATAGCCAACCTGACTGTAGCTGTCTGAACGGATGTTTTGACCAACTCTCAACCCCAGTGCTTCATCACCTGTTTGATGGATTGCTTCTTCAACAACTGTGATATATTGCCGGGTGCTGACACGGGCAAATGGATCATCAAGTAAATCCAGAGAAATACCGGCGAGGGAAAGCAATGCCTTTCGATCCAGTCCATACTGCTGAACGACATCAATCAAAGAATTGATAAAACTGATAGAAAGTGTTGCGGGTTGCATGAGATTGAGCTGGAAGAGATTGACCGGTTTTTATGAAAATTCATGCAATTGAATTCTTTTTCTATTATTAAAAATTTGATATGAATAACCAAGATTTTTTATAATCCAGACTGAGGATCGATTGGAGTTATACTTAAAACGGATAGAATTCGGAATTTTGTCATTCTGAGCAACGCGAAAAATCTTAAACCGTGGCAAGAGTTCCTTCACTTTGTACAGGATGAAAAAAAGTATATATTCACCCTATTCTTACATTTTCAATTTTATCAAGGTTTCAATGTCTTTCAATCCATTCATGTCTCCGTTAGCCGAACTGTATCTATTCATGAACGGGAGCCGTCATCTTTACCGGCAAATCCCACCATTTCCGAGAAGTCTGCTGTTGCGACCCACCCAATTGCCCCCTGGTGAAACCATTCCCCGAATCGAGGTTGAGTCGTCGCAGCTATGCGTTCAGCAGAAACAATTGCATGCTTTTGAAAAAGTCTGTGGTTATCCAGTTCAGGATAAAGAAGGATTACCCGTCAGTTTTATCCAGATACTCGCGGGAAACCTGTTCCCTGATATTTTTCATCATGAATCGTTTCCGTTGAGACCAACCGGGCTTATACACATCAAACAAACAATCCGCATGCTACGTACCATTTCAAGATGGGAAACTCTCAAAATAGTCTGCACGACAGAAGGACACCGCAATGTCCGGAAAGGCGTTGAATTCGATATCCATGCAACTATATTCTGTGGATCTGAACAGGTTTGGAACAGTACGACAACCTTTCTCTCGCGTTCAGACTATCAGACAAATCCATTGCGAGTGGTGAATCCTGTCATTCAGGGAGTCTTAAAACAAAGGGCTTGGGATGTTCCTGAAAATGCAGGTCGAAGATTTGCGGCATTGTCTGGGGATTTTAATCTGATTCACCTGCATGCCAGGGTTTCCAGATTTTTCGGTTTTGAAAACCCGATCGCTCATGGGGTGTGGTCAATTTCACGATGTCTGGGGGATTCTTTGGAATTATTGCCCGAACCACCTTTACAACTTGATATCCGCTTTAAAAAACCATTATTCCTTCCAGGGAAAGCAACACTCTTTGTTTCCGGAAATATGCAGAATCTAAACTATGAAGTAAGAAGTCCGGATGGTAAAACCACATTTCTTACAGCACAACTAAAAGCCTTAACGGCAAGGGGAACATGAAAAATATTATTTTTCGCTGTCCCCCTAGACATTTGATTCTATTTTAGTATATGTCTAAAGCACTAGTCATAGTCTTGGTGAAAAAAAACACTACTTTGAACTGATTTTGAAAAAGTCAATGAGGTTTCATGAAATGGATTGCGTCTCAAACACGTTTTATGCTTAAAAAAATGATGGGAAGAAATTATGACAGTCTGACAGCGGATGCTCAGAAAAAACTGAACATTCTGGTCGCGGGTACTGATATTGCAATCTTGGTTTTATTAATTAATCTATTGTAATTTCTTTTTGCATTTCGCTTTATTATTAGTTATGAAGCATAATAGATTTTTTTAGAATAGTCCCAAACTCAGAGGAGGAAAAGATGGCACAAATTCTGGTAGTTGATGATTCAGAAGCAGTTCGTAACGAAGTCAGCGGATTTCTCAGTGGCAACGGTTTCACTGTTTCCACCGCGATTGATGGAAAAGATGGACTGGAAAAACTTAAGAAAGATAAAGATATTAAACTTGTAATCACAGATGTGAACATGCCCAACATGGATGGCTTGACGATGTCAGAAAAAATTCGCAGTGAACTCAATAACCAGAATGTTCATATTCTGGTGTTGACCACTGAAAACGACGCGAATATGAAACAACGGGGAAAAGCCGCAAAAGTTAAAGGTTGGATTGTTAAGCCTTTCAGCGGCCCAAGTGCTCTGGGGCCCATTCGCAGTCTGGTTGGTGCCTGAGATTAGTGTCACCGGACAACCTCTTCTGGATTAAAAAATATGTGGGAATTTATCTTGGGGATGATTCCGGGTGCGATCATAGGCGGTATGCTTATCCGGATTCGCTGGAAAAAACATTTGATGCATACTTTGGAAACCATTGAGGAAAAATTATCTCAAATGGTTCCTAAATCATCGCTGTCTCAAATCAGGGAAACTCTTCAGAAAGAAAATGATGCTTATTCCCATAAAAATTTGAAATTTCAGACCGAAATTCAGAATAGAATTGATAATGTCCTCATGGACTTATCAGAGTTACAAACAACTCTATCTCTAGGGCGTCAACGCCAGTTAGTCGAGGAATATCTGTCAACTTCCATGGAAACGCTTAACAGACTGATTGAGGAAGTCAATCACCTCCTTGGACTAGTCACCACGTTTGAGAGGTGGCACGATGGTTTGGCTGAACTCAAGGCTAACAACAAGATGATGCATAAGCTCAATGAGGATTTTAAAAAAATTGGCAGTCAAACCGCTATTTTATCCTTGAATGCCAGTATTGAAGCTTCTAAATCGGGTGAAGCCGGAAGAGGTTTCAAGGTCGTTGCACAGGAAATTTCTCAACTGGCAAATCAGACACAGGGTGTGTGTAACAACTATACCTTGCAGTTAACCAAGAATGATCTCCTGACAACCGCGACATTTCAGGACACCCAGGCAGGGAGTCGTATGGCACTAAACGCCATGGACGGTTTAAAATATCTGGTGGAAGACCTTAAAAATGTGCTGGTAAAACTGGAGATGCAAGAAAAGAATACCATTGTGGGTGACGCACTCAAAAAACTCAAAGTCATCAAGCACAATCTGGAGTCTATCTGAGAGGAAACTTTGATCAGCCAGGAAGCCAAGAACGCATTTTCATTGATCTATACCCAAATTGTAGATGAAGTGCTCAATCAGTTGCAACAAGGACATTACTGGCAAATCAACCAGATTGAGACAGAAGCAGGGTTGAAAGCACGCGAATTTGTGGTGTTGACCTTGTGCTCCTATGATTTCAGACTGTTTGTTACAATTCATTTCACCTGTAACATGAAAACAATTTCTTATGTTGCAGAAGCCCTGAATCTGTCCGCGGACCAATTAAACCGGGACAGGTTTTATGATTATATGGGCGAATTTGGAAACAACATTTGCGGCGCGTTGAAACGTGAACTGGGCAGAGTGTTTCCACACTTGGGAATGTCTACACCAGACAGGCTTGAAGAACGAGCCTTCAAACATTTCAGCCAGATGAAATATGAATATTCATTGTTTTCATCCGCAGTATCAGAAAAAGGGGTGAATCTGTTTTTCAGTCTTTATGTTTGCCCTTACGGGGATCTTGATTTTGCAATGCCTCAAAAAGCAGAAGCCGTGAGTACCGGCGAAATTGAATTATTTTAACACTAACCCAGAGGGAGAACCATGTCTGAAGCCGCTCAAATTCTGAGTAAAGTATTGATCCATGAGATAGACCCCGATCACATGCAAAAACTCAGGGAATTCTGTCAAACTCATAATCTGATTGGATTGAAGGCCGAACAGTATAAAAATATCAGGGAAACGCTGGAACATAACATTGATCTGGGTGCTATTTTCTTGTGTGAAGACGCAAAACTTGAAGGACGAACGGGAATTGAAATTGCCCAGGAAATTCATCATATCAGACCCGAATTGCCAATTTTCATGCGAAGGATTTCAGATACTGAATTGCCACACAATGAGCACATATCCTGTGCCGGTTTTTACAAAAAAGATGAACTGGATGTGCTCCAGGAACATGTCAATAAGTTCATTTTCAATACCTATTATCCTACCGCCATGATCCATGGGATTGAAGAGTTGTCTGAAATCGCGCTAAATTCTGTTCTTAAAGACGTTACTATCAGCGTGGGGGCGCCCTATCTGGTACGTGACCGCATCATTTATGGAGAACTTTTCAGCATCATCTCTCTGGAAGGTGGATGGTGCCGTGGTTTTATGATGCTTCAATCAGAAGAAGCCAGCCTCTATGAATTGGTTCGTCATGGAAAAACGCCCATGAATTCAGATGAAGGAGATTTTCGATCAGTCAACGGACTGATGGGAGAGATCACCAATATGATGTGGGGCGGATTCAAATCAAGATTCTTCTCTAACACCAATTCCGGATCGGGTGATTTCAGAATTCAGGTTCCGACGATCATCAATCACTCAAGGAATTACATTTCTTTCGGTTCTGAAGATCCTCAACTCTGCTTCCACTACACGATCACGGATAATTCAGGAAAGCTTGCTCCCATATCGTTATACCAGAAATTTATTTTTCATTTGAGCTGGTCTCCTGATGAATTCAAGGAAGCCCCCGATGCCATGGATTCACTGGTGCAGGCGGGAGAACTGGAACTGTTCTAATGAACCGGATTGTAATCGGAATAACAGGAGCCACCGGAGTAATATACGGCATACGTATTCTGGAAATACTCCGTGGTGATCCATCCATTGAAACCCACCTGATCCTCTCCAGGCCAGCAATGCAAACACTGGCCTATGAAAGCACGTTAAAGCCTGCGGATCTCTATAAAATTGCGGATTTTCATTACTCCAACGAGGATATTGGAGCGGCTATTGCCAGTGGATCCTTCCGGGTATCAGGTATGATCATCGCACCCTGTTCGATTAAAACAATGTCTGCCATTTCCCACAGTATGTGTGACAATCTGATCACAAGAGCAGCAGATGTGGTGTTGAAAGAAAAAAAACGTCTGGTATTGATGGTTCGGGAAACGCCCCTTCATGCAGGACATCTCGAGAATATGAAACAGCTATCACTCCTTGGCGGAATCATTGCGCCACCTGTCCCGGCATTCTATTCCAGGCCGCAATCCATTGATGACCTGGTAAATCATACTGTGGGTCGTGTTCTGGACTTGTTTGATATAGAACATCAACTTATAAAACGCTGGAAAGATCCCTCTTCATCACAAACCTGAATCCTGTTCGTTTAAAATCACTATGACTCCACCCAAATCCAGAATGCTCTCAACAATCCCGGTGATTCTGTTTTTTGCGCTGTCGCAGGGTAACACTACTTTGGCACAAAGTCTCTTCAGCCAACCGGAATGGCTGACGAACCAGCAAGCTGTCATTGAAAAAACACAGGGACCTTCATTAGCAGCATTGGAAGATCAGGAATCAAGACTCCAATATTTCAGACAAATTCTGGAGAAAAACTTGTTTGAAGCCTGGATGTTGTTGGAAACACAAGGAGCATTGCTGGAAAAATACTATCAGAAAGTTGCCTTGCTCGAATTATTAAAAAGAATGGAACAGTTTTCCGAGATGGAGTCAGAAGCTGAAGCTGTGTTGTCAGCGCCTGATCAAAACCAATTCATACCACGGATCAGGTTCTATTATCATTGGGCAAGAGCTAGGCAGAACAAGGTTTTGAATGGTCCCTTTGAAAATCTGGAAGCACAATTATCACAGGACGATCGACAACTTCTTGAACCTTTTCATGGGATGCTCCGTGAATATTTTCTTAAAAACAATCAGCCTGTTTCAGCGTTATACCATGAAATAAAACGGTCAGAACTTCCCGGAATTGAGCAATCCGTTGTCCAGCAACATTTTCAGGAAATCATCAATTCTATTTCAAATGAATCAATTTGTAACCAGATTGAACGTCAATATTCAAAAAATCCACTCATTCTAAAACTGGTTCAAATCAAGCAAGCTGAACTTTTGATGAATCAAAAACGTTATGTCGAGGCTCAGGATTATTTGACCAGGAAATTATCCTCAGAAGAGGCCGGCTTAGCTTCGAATCATCAACTTAAACTCACAAATCTCCAGAACCGTTTATGGGTCAAAACAAGAGTTGTACCCACAAAAATCGGGGTAATTTTACCCTTGAGCGCAAAGCCCGCACAAATTGCCCAACTGGCAAAAGACGCGATGGAGGGAGTGCGCTTGAGTCTGATAGATTTTCAGAATCGACGAGTGAACAACCAGGATAATTCAAACAAATCACCCCGTTCCACTATAGAGTTGATTTTCAGGGATTCTTATCTTAATCCGCAACAAACTGAGGACATTACCAGATCCCTAATAGAAGATGAGCATGTGATTGCGATCATTGGTCCGTTGATCAGAACAACATCTGAAGCCGCGGCCCGAATCGCTCAGGAATATCAGGTTCCGCTCATAACACTGACACAAACCTCATCCATAGCTGAAGTTGGCGATTATGTTTTTCGAATTAATGAAAATTGGGCTGAAGAAGAAAAAAATCTGGCAGACTATGCAATAGATTATGCTCAAGTCAGGTCCTTTGCGGTGTTATATCCTCAAACCCGTGAGGGAAAGGAAAAATTGGGTTATTTCTGGGAACAGGTAGAAAAACGAGAACGGACAATAGCTACGGCCTATGGATTTTATCCAAAACAAAAAACTTTTCTTGACGCCTTTGATGAATTCACGGGTGCGCGCAGATATCTTTCAGAAACTGATAAACAGATCATGGAAGAAATTGAAGAAAAACAACAGCAGCCAATTCGAGATTTTGACGGAGTTTTTATTCCGTTAGGTGCTGACAATATGGATACCGCAAATATCATCTTTCCCTATTCCAGTGCTTATGGAATGGATAAATTGTTTTACGCAGGTGACAGCGGATGGAACAATCCGGCAATTGTGCATACCATCCGGGGGCATGTTCGCAAACATGTTTTTACTGGAAGTTTCTCCAGGGAAAATCCAGATGAGGAGGTTCAGAAATTCACGCGCATGCATGAGAGATACTTCTATCAGCACCTTAATTACGAAGGCCCTTCAATCTACACAGCATTTGCCTATGACGCGGCAGGAATCCTGATCTCATTGATTACTACCCAAAATAAAGTGCAGGATCACCAACAGTTGCGCGAGCAGTTGGTCAACCTGCAAAACTATCATGGTGTGAGCGGTATGCTGAAATTTCAACAAAACGGCGATATTTCCAGAAAGTTATCACTCTATCGTGTATTTCGTCGTCAAATCCGCCCCGTTGACCTATAATCTGATTCATGGAACAGCCCAAATTATTCGCTGATCGTGCAATAATTTTATCAGAAATTCAGCCATCAATGTTCTTCATAAAAAAACCTTGAATAATAAATCAGTTCAAGAGATTCATTAAAATTGAACTCAATCTATAATTTTTGTGAACATTAAAAATGAGTTACTAAGAGATACTTTTCAATGGATGAAAGTCTCTTTTTTGAGGTAGATCTCCACAGAGATGCTACAGAATTGTAAAACAGAGGTAATTATGACTATCAAAGTAGAAATTCCGTCAACTGCCAGATTGAAGGGTATGGGTGTCACCAATTGGCCTGTCTGGACCAAGGAAGTGTCAGAATTTCCTTGGACCTACACCGAAACAGAAACCTGTTATTTTCTGGAAGGAGAAGTGATTGTAGAATCTGAAGGAAATGATCCTGTCGTGATTGGCAAGGGCGATCTGGTCATCTTTCCCGCAGGTCTCTCCTGTGTCTGGAAAATCAGCAAGGATGTCAAAAAACATTATCGCTACAGTTAGCTGATGCTGTCGGGAATCTTGAGACTAAATGTGGCTTCTTTCCAGATTCTCTTTGAACTTCGATAGGTCCATTATTATTTTGAATGATGCTGTAGCTTCCGTCCTAAATCTTTTCCCCGGCCAACGTCCCTGTGTAAGGAATGAATGAGAAATGAGATGTCTGTCTCAAGAGGAACTCTAAAAGCCCGCACGAAGTGCGCTATGTTCACAAAATATTATATCAAACATAAAAATCAATTATGTTGAAGTAGCATTTTTGTTTGTTGAAGATGCCGGGCAATATCGCCATAACCATTTTCTATGGCCAGATCCATCGCTGTTTTGCCCTCTCTGGTTTGAGCGGTGACTGAAGCGCCTTTGGCGACCAGAAGTCTGGAAATATCAGAATGACCCTTATTTGCGGCAATCATCAATGGCTGGTATCCCATATTGTTAGCAGCATCAATTTTTGCGCCATGGGTCAATAAAGTCCAGACAGCGTTCACATGTCCCTGACTGACAGCCAGCATCAGCGGCGTCCAGCCTTCCGGATTGGTCACATTGACTTGAGCGCCATGCTGAATCAATAATTCAATCATGGGCAGTTTTCCATGGAAAGAGGCCCACATCAACGGGGGCATGCTGCCCTTGTTCGGATCCGCCTTACGATTCAGCAGTAACCTGGTCACAGCGTCATATCCCTGAAAGACAGCCCATGACAACGCGGTTTCCCCACGGGAATCCGTTAAATTGCAATCAGCATTCTGATCAAACAGGGCTTCAATCAATTCCCGGTTATCTTTGGATACAGCTTTCATGAACAGGGTTTGCCCCTGTTTATCAGGAGTGTTGATATCCAGGCCCGCATCTAAAAACCGCTGCATGTTTTCTACTTTTCTGTTTCCTGCCAAGGCCATCCATTGATCCATGGAAAGGTTATGTTTTTCACGTGCTTCCGCCAGTGCCTGCCGCAATTTTTTCTTAATTTCCGGTTCCTGAGTTTTAAAAAAGTCATCCCATTGTGCTTTAGTAAGAACAGGATCTGCCCCCTGTTCCAGCAACTGCAAGACCGCGGAATATTGATTCCGTTCCATAGCCCACATCAATGAAGATTTCCCGGAGTTGTCCCTTGTATTGATCTCCGAACCCCCGTCAGTCACCGCCTTGATCACCTCATGATTGCCCTGATACGCGGCATACATCAGTGCAGTTCTTCCTTGAAGATCCATTGCGTTTAAATCTGATTTTTCCGACAGTGACAGCGCTATCTCAGGTTTTTGAAGTTTGATGGCCAGCATCAGGGCAGTTCTACCTCCGGCATCGCTTCCATGAAATTGATTAAAATCATTGGAAAAATAAGCCTGATTGTTGTGTTCCAGAGCAGAAACCACCTGATCCCAGAACCACCACTGATAGCCCAGATAACCACTCCAGCCAAACACTGCGATCAACGCCACAATTCCAGCCTGAAATGCGGCAATATTGAATTTGGGATGTTTTGAAATTTTATGGAACCAGCCTTTTATAGACTTTAAGGATCGAGAAAATATTGAAGGTTCTGTGACCGTTGGAATTTGTAAGTCAGATTCACTTTGAGGAGTGTATTCAGTTTCCGGCGATATTGAGAATTGAGGACTTTTTTTCTTTTTAGCCTGCTGCATCGTGTTCGAAAAAAATCCTTTATTCAGAACAGATGAGGGCTCTTGAGTTTTTGACTGAAAGCTATTTCCTGAAATGGCGTCCTTCAATGAAGCAAACCAAAGCAGAAATGCCGGCAATGTTTTAACCAGAACATCTGAACCATGCACGGCGTAGACACTGATATTCGCAGGTAACAGCAATTCTGACAGGCCCTGAATGAATTCAATGGTTTCAGGTGTTAATTTTGTTGTTGCCTTAAAATCAAAAATAACTTTTCTTGTCTGACGAGACTGTAATTCGTCAAAAATCTTGGTAATTCCTGAACTGACATTTCCCTTGACCAGTTCTTCGTGTGTCCGAAATACACAGGTTTGTTCCTTGTAACCACGAGTGATTCGATTCAGCATATGCGCCCCTTTTGAGATGGAAATAATCCTGATCAGCATGAATCAGCAAAAACCAAGCCATCAACAAAGAGGGACGAACCCAGATTGGCTTATTCAATCGGTTCCTTCAATTCCAAAGGACCAGACATCACCTAATTGGGTATCCTCACGAAGTCCACCCATGATCCAGATACGATTATTGTGCACGGTTCCAGCATGAAGATAGCGTTGGGCCCACAAGCCAGTCGATTCCTGTGTCCAGTTTTGTCCATCACTCGAATACCAGACATCCTGCTGGTCTTTTCCGCCGACAAGCCATAAGCGGCTGTCATAGGTCAGACTCACCCCATGAACCCTGGCATCCCAGGCGGGAGTAACGGCCTGAGTCCAGTTTGTGCCATCGGCAGAATACCAGACTTCGTTGGAGGCATTTCCATCAGATCCTGCAAAAACCCATATTTTGTCATCGAGAACCGCCGCGCCGAGTCCTTCTTTTCCTGTCCAGGCGGCGCTGGCTGTGGCAGAAGTCCAGGTCTGTCCATCTGAACTGTACCAGACATCATTGAAATAATTTAAATCGTTACGCCCACCCATAATCCAGATCTTGTTTTGAAAGATGACACTGGCATGGCAACGCCGGGGAGACCATCCCGCAGAGGCAGAGGCCTGAGTCCAGTGATATCCATTGGTGGAAAACCAGACATCGCCATAATGCGTGACATCATTCCAGCCCCCTATCACCCATAACGTGTTTTTAAATGACAATGCCGTATGGCAGTACCGTGCATTCCACAGAGATCGCGTGGCATTTTCTGTTCCCTCAAAATCCAGGGCGATATTTTTCCAGGAACGACCATCGCTCGAGGTTGTATAAAAAACATCCTGCCTGGGGGTCAGGCCGAACTTCCCACCAAGACTCCACAATTTACCATCATGGGATACCAGCGCATGGCCTGACAGATAGGTTTCATTGCTGGTAGCCCGTAGATCCCAGGAACAATCGACTCCCGCGTTGGCGCAAGAATCACTGGTGACAGTGATGACAATATTTTTTCTGGCGGTGCTTCCTTTACTGTTGCTCATCATCCCACCCGGTGCGGTCTCAGTGACAGCTTCAATCGCAATGATCTGATTGCCGGCTTCTTCAAACAGCACCGTGCAAATATCCTTGTTGTCACAGTTTTTAATTTCGACCGCGTTTTGATACCAGTGAATGTTGTCATAGACTGAATCTGAAGCGTCAAAAATGACTTCTTCACCGGCCGCAACGGTTCTGGCAGGTTGAATGCTCACCACCACTTTTGCCTTGGGCTGACAGAATGGATCCATTCCGGAACAGGCCGCATTGTCTGAGCATCCGTACTGAAATATTGATATCAATAACATGAGATATCCCGGTAACCAGTTCATGTTCATGAGTCACTCCAGCGAAATTTGTCTGATACAGCGAACGGATCCCTGTATGGAAAGCCTCTGTTGAACAGAATCCACACCAGCGGAAAAATCATGGGCCCAATAGGTTTGATTGACGGAGTTCACCTGAGAACTACTCCAGTAATAATAGGGCAGTCGCCAAACATCATTCGCAAATGATTCGGCGCAGTCCTGAACCTGAATATCGCAAAAACCGGCATTAGTTTTAACCGCGGCCATCAGTTTCAACTCATCCAGTGAAGGCAGATACCAGGAAACGCCCGGAGAAATTCCTGCCGCACAGACGCTGGCCGCATCAAACCAGTTGCGGCAATTCGCGTAATTGTCAGAAGCCCGGCAACCTGAAGCATCGCTGGTCTGCATGAGCAGACATTCAAAATCATTGGCCTTTACAAGAATCCCGTCCGCATACATTTGCCCGACTTCTCCGCATTTCACGATAATTTCCAGATTTTTGATAGATTTGGTTCCGCTTTTCACAGACGTTCCCTCCACCGTGACCAGCACCTTAATCACAAACACTCCTGGGTGATCAAACTCAATGGAACAAACGATTTTATGAAGGCAAGCCTCAATCGGGACATCATTCTGATACCACAGAATATCATCATAAACCGAAGCCGTAGCGTCAAACACTATCAGATCGCCAGGCAAGATGGATCCTTCCGGGGTCATCGTGACATCAGCCAGCGCAGAACGGGTGCAACTGACATCTGTATCCTGACAGGGTTCGGAATTGCTGGAGGAACATCCTGTGAAGAACCAGGTCAAAATCAGCAGAAAGCATCCCGCCTTCCATGGTACAAGTCGTTGAAATATCAGTTTTGGTCTGGACATTTTTTTTTCTGAAAATTATGGTTTCAAGCTTTACATCAGGAAAGACCTGACTGTTATTGTGAATTAACACCTATTGGCTCTTATGGAAGTCTCATTTTCACTGGACGACATCAAACGCAAAATCAAGATTGAGCAAGCAGTTCGCACCGTTCTGGGTGTGTTTGATGACGAAGAACTCACCATTGATGAAGGACTCGTCGCATGGAACATGCTGGGGTTTACGATTTTTCAGGAAATCTACCCGGAAGCCTCCCATGAAGAAATTCATAAGAATATGATTGAATTTGCCAACACACTGTTTTATTCCAAACAGAAAATTTCATAAACTCGGGGGTTCTATTACTCATGGATAGCCTGGCACTTGATTCGGTTTGATGTTTACCTGATATTCAATCAAAAATTTATCAGAAGCATCTTTGAAAGAAAAGACCAAGATATCATGCTGACCGAGACATGCTGAATTCCCCCAGGCGATGTAACCCGGTTTGAACAATAATCATAAGGAGAATCCAATGAAAAAAAAAGGTTCACATCATCGAAAAAGTATTGCCCATTACCGTAAAGAAACCAGTAAACTGCGTAAAAACATGAGTAAACGCATACGCTATCAATATTTGAAAGCTTTAGCAAAAACACAGGAAACGACAGGAACTGAACCAACAGTTCAGGCCTGATCGAATTTAATAATATTCTTCCGGCGCATGAGGTGAAAATCACAGCATGCGTAAGACCCCACAGCAACCAATCATTCAATGATTTATTTTTCTTCCATCCATCCTTGATCCTGAATTATGAACTACTGGCAGCGTACTTATTTTTGCGGTGAACTGAGATCCGCCAATATCGGCGAAGAAGTAACCTTGATGGGGTGGTGTAACACCCGCCGGGACCACGGAGGCGTTATTTTTATCGACTTGCGTGATTACACAGGGTTGGCACAGGTTGTTTTCCGACGTGAAGTGGCCCCTGAACCTCATGAACTGGGTGATTCCATCCGCAATGAATATGTGCTGGCTGTCAAAGGACGTGTCACACCAAGGGAACATGGAAACGTCAATCCCAAACTCCCCACAGGTGAAATTGAGGTAGTCGTCACCAGTCTGGAAATTCTGAATTCCAGCAAACCTCTGCCTTATGTCATGGAAGAACGGGACAATGTGGATGAAAAAGTCCGACTGTTTTACCGCTATCTGGATTTACGCCATCCCCGCATGCAACGTAATTTGATGCTCAGATCCAAAGCCATGCAGGTGACCCGGAACTATCTGAGCAACCAGCGCTTTTTTGAAGTCGAAACGCCGATCCTGACCAAATCAACACCGGAAGGCGCACGGGATTATCTGGTACCCTCCAGGGTTTCTGCCGGACATTTTTACGCATTGCCCCAGTCGCCCCAGTTGTTCAAACAGTTGCTGATGTGCAGTGGTTATGACCGCTACATGCAGATTGCCCGCTGTTTCAGGGATGAAGACCTCCGTGGCAACCGACAGCCTGAATTCACTCAAATTGACCTTGAACTCAGCTTCACACAGCCTGAAGAAATTTATTTATTGATAGAAGGCCTGTTGAAAGAGATTTTCAGGAATGTGATTGATATTGATATTCCGACACCGTTTCCACGCATAACCTACCGACAGGCCATGGATGACTATGGCAGTGATGCTCCGGATATCCGTTTTGATCTGAAACTCCAGAACGTCTCTGACATTGTCGCCAACTGTGGTGTCAAAGTGTTTGCGGACGCTATTTCCAAAGGTGGACAGGTCAAAGCCATACGAATTCCGGGAGGTGCTGATTTTTCCAGAAAAGAACTCGATGAATTGACAGAATTCGTGAAAATTTATGGTGCGAAAGGCATGGCCTGGGTCAAGTTTCAGGAGACAGGCTGGCAATCACCCATCGCCAAGTTTTTTTCCTCAGAAGAACAAAAAGCCATTGAATCCCGTTGTCAGACCAAACAGGGAGATTTGCTCATTTTCTGTGCAGACAGCGCAAAAATCGTGGCTGATTCTCTGGGCAATCTTCGAAAGGAAATCGCCCGCAGAAAAAAGTTGTTCAAAGAAAACCACTATGAATTTGTCTGGGTCACTGACTTTCCATTGTTTGAATATAACGCCGAAGAAAAACGTTATACGTCCAGTCACCATCCCTTCACCATGCCCAATCTGTCCGATCTGGAACAGCACAAAAATGGCGATCTGTCTCAAATCCGCTCAGTGGCCTATGATGTGGTGCTGAATGGCGTTGAACTGGGCGGAGGCAGTCTGCGTATTCATCGACAGGATATTCAGACCCAGGTCTTCCAGATGCTCAATCTCACCAATGAAGAAATTCAAAGCAAATTCGGATTTTTGATTGAAGCGCTTTCTTATGGTGCCCCACCGCATGGTGGCCTAGCCATCGGTTTTGACCGCCTGATGATGTTTTTGCTCCATACAGAATCCATTCGGGATGTGATAGCCTTCCCCAAAACCCAGAAAGCCGCCTGTCTCATGACTGATGCCCCATCCAGAGTCGATCAAAAACAACTGGATGAATTGCATATTCGCGTCAAGGCATCGGCGTTGTCTGAAGCACAGTCGTAAAGGATCGCATGACTTCTCCGAATAAACTGCGTATTGGTGTTTTGTGTGGCGGAAAAAGCGGTGAGCATCAGGTTTCATTGATTTCAGCGTTCAACATTCAACAGCGTCTTGATCCTGAAAAATATGAAATCCACATGATCCCCATAGATCCACAGGGGCAATGGTATCTTGGTACAGGAGCTGACTTTCTGCAAAACGCCGAAAGTGTTAAAAACGCCAGAATGAACCAGTCGCTTCCCCGGGTAGCCTTGACTTCCGGCAGAAAATTGGTCGATCTTGCCAGCGGAAAGAAGCTTGCTGAAATTGATGTTTTTTTCCCGATCACGCATGGCCGCTATGGGGAAGACGGTGCCATTCAAGGATTATTGAAATGGTTTGATGTGCCGTTTGTGGGACCTGATGTTTCAGGATCTGCCATTGGCATGGACAAAGACCTCTCCAAAAGATTACTGCATGAAGCCGGAATTCCTGTCACGCCATCCATCACACTTCGTGGTGACAATTCTGTAACCTATCAGGACGTTGTCGCCAAATTGGGAAACCCTGTCTTTATCAAGCCCTGCCGGGAAGGTTCTTCCCTGGGAACACAAAAAGCTGTGGATGAACCGACTTTCCGTCAGGCCGTGAAAACTGCCCTGGAATTTGACGATAAAGTTCTGGTGGAAGAATTTGTTCAGGCCCGTGAAATTGAATGTGCCGTTCTGGGAAATCTAAACCCGGAAGCATCCCTTGTGCTGGGTGAGATTGCACCGACATCCGGATTTTATTCCTATGAGGCAAAATATGTGGACAAAGATGGCGCATCCTTGATGATTCCAGCGGAACTGCCCGCAGATGTGACAGAAAAATTGCGGGAAACAGCGGTAACAGCCTTCAAGGTTCTGGAATGTCAGGGGTTAGCCCGCGTGGATTTTTTTGTAAAACAGGACCTGTCCTTCTATTTGAATGAAGTGAATACACTGCCAGGATTCACCCAGATCAGCATGTATCCCAAACTGTGGGAAGCCTCGGGTGTGCCCTATTCTGAATTGTTGGACCGGTTGATTCAATTTGCGATTGAACGGTTCAACCGTGAAAACCCCAAAGCCTGAAAATCTGTGACTCTGTGAAACTATATCAAACACCTCCCGTCAACGTGGTTCTGGTTGAACCCCAAATCCCTCCCAATACAGGAAATATTGCACGCTTGTGTGCCGCAAGCCGATGCCATCTGATATTGGTTGGAACTCTTGGTTTTGAACTGACAGATCGCTATCTCAAACGTGCCGGACTGGATTATTGGGATTATGTGAGTTGGGAACATCAGCCTGACAAGGAATTGTTCCTGAATTCCATGAATCCTGCTAAAATTCATTTGCTCACCACCCACACCACCACCCCCTACACCCGAATGGAGGTCAAGGAAAGTGACTACATTTTTTTCGGCAAGGAAACAGCGGGCCTTCCTGAAAGCTGGCGGTTGTCTCATCCGGAACGCTGTTTCACCATTCCCATGTGGGAACCCAATGTCCGCAGTCTCAACCTCGCCTCAGCCGTATCCATTGTTGTCTATGATGCGTTACGTCAGTTGAACAGATTTTAAACCTTTAATTTTCCAGATGTTGTCATCTTTGATTTTTTTGTCCCAAAACAGCTTGTACCAGCTTGACCAAGGACTCATAAGGCTGAGCGCCAACGATTCCATAAGGCTCCGCGACAAAGGCCGGAACTCCAGTCACACCGATCTCTCGGGAACGGAGCCAATCTGAGTCGATTGCGTCCTTAAACCTGCGGTTGATCAGGACATCGCGTGCGTTTTCAATCGGCAAACCGATCTCTTCCGCCAGTTGAAGCAGTACATTGATGTCCCCAATGTTTTGTCCGCCAACAAAACAGGCTTGATAGAGTGAGGTGTGAAGGCGCTCTCCATTGGGTTGACCTTCCGCCCATTTTGCAAGTTCTTGAGCCAATCGAGTGTTGAAGGTCCTGGACGGGGAATTGTAAGGCAGTCCCTCCTGTTCCATGAGCAATTTCAAATGTGATCTCATGGGTGAGTTTTCAAAATCGCTCCCTGGAAATAAATCGTTCAATGCTATTCCTTCTGCCGGAATTTCTGGATGGAGAGGGAAAAAACGCCATTGTATTGTGACAGGGTAATTGGTTTTTAGTTTTTCAATACGCCCGGTACTGAGATAACACCAGGGTCATATAAAGTCGGTAAAAACTTCAAGAGTCATTGTTTCAGACATAAATTCCTTTCGAAAAAATTTGGGGCATCTTTCAGAAATTGTGAAAAGTAGTTATCAGTTTGAATGTGTCATCCCGAAAAAGCAAGGGCCACGATGGATCTTAACGCATGGTGTGTAAGCGTGCTCCTTAAAGCACCTCTGGTGCCCTTCCACAGTTCGTTGGAAAACCACCGGAGGTGGGCTAAGAAGGATTCCCCACCAGAGGTAGAGAACCAGAAAAAATGGTTAAAGATTTATGGTCGGGTACTTACAAATCATTATTCCATACCCGGGATTTATCCTGTAATCCCTCTGTTGTTCCTCATGGGGGGAATCATGATTTTATTCTATCAGGCTGGAACCCGGGACGAGATCAGCCCCAAAGAGAATCAACCTGCCAATCAATGGCGCTTGTCTTACTGGGAAACCCCCATTCCATTGCAGGATAAACCTCCAGAAAATTTTCAATTACTGGCTCAGGGAATTCAACCCGAAGATTGTGCCAAATGTCATCCTGCCCAGTTTGAAGAATGGTCGGCCTCCCTTCATAGTCAGGCGATGAGTCCGGGGTTGCTTGGACAATACGAGGTTTACGACGCCGTTGAAAAAGCCCGATGCGACATCTGTCACGCTCCCATGAGTGAACAATGGGAACAGTTGCCCACCTCAGACGGGAACTGGCAGACTAACAACCAGTTTGACCGGGATCTGAAATCGCATGGGGTGACCTGTGCGGCCTGTCATTTGAGAAATCACCAGCGTCATGGACCACCACTCAGACCAGACAGAGAATCCCTGTCTGAAGCCTTGCATGGTGCGCCTTTCCGCACACCTTTTTTTGAAACTTCGGAATTTTGCCGGGGATGTCATCAACATGAAGCCAACACCTTCAAACCGGGAGGAAAAACTGTAGAAAACACCTACATGGAGTGGCTGGAGAGTCCGGCTTATGCGAGCGGAAAAACGTGTCAATCCTGTCACATGCCCGATCGCAAACACCTGTGGAAGGGAATCCATGACAAGGACATGACAGCCTCCGGGGTCGCTATCCGTTATTCTGTCAGCAGTGATACTCCTCAACACGGAGAATTGTTCAACGCCACATTAACCCTGGAAAACACAGGAACCGGACATTATTTCCCCACATATTCCACTCCGGCTGTGTTTATGAAAGCGGCCTTTCTGGATGAAACAGGCAACGTGGCTGGAGATGAATATTATGCGGAAAAAATTCTGCAACGACGTCTGGATGTGTCCAGCACCTCATGGAATGAAATCTTTGACACACGACTGGCTCCTGAAAAATCAGTCAGCCTTAAATTTGAAAAAAGGATTCCTCCCACGGCTCAAAGCTTCAAATTATGGGTCCGGGTGGAACCTGACCATTATTATGAGCAGTTTTATCGTGAGGCACTGATAAACAACAGCGAACATACCGGTTCTCTGTTGTTTAAAAATGCCTTGGAAACAACCCTTCAGCGCCAATATACCCTCTTTTCAAAAACATGGACTATCTCCAGGTAGAAATGAGCGATTTCCCGGGAAAGTAGTTTTTCATGAAGGAGTGTTTGCAACATTTAGGACCAACAAAAGAATAACTTCCCAAAGTTTTTTTACCCACCGCCCTTGCTCAGGACTGTAGAGACGCGCTATAGCACGTCTCTACGCATGCCTGTAGGACCAACAAAAGAATAACTTCCCAAAGTTTTTTTACCCACCGCCCTTGCTCAGGACTGTAGAGACGCGCTATAGCACGTCTCTACGCATGCCCGGCAGAAAATGTTTTTGAAAAGTTATGGAAGTTATTTTTTGAGTAGTCCTCAGGAACATTACGCAGTCTTAATCTTGCATCCTCTATATCAATTGTTGTATAGGATGCATTACGTCAGTTGAACAATTTAAGTTAGTCTGTTTTCCCGGAGGCAAAATGTTGCTCGTTATCAATCCGCAAAATCCACAACAGCGGTTAATCGATCAGGCTGTGTCCGTTTTACAGAATGACGGGGTGATCATTTATCCAACAGACACAGTTTATGGGTTGGGATGCAGTGTGTACAGCAAGAAAGCGATGGAACAGGTCTGCCGAATCAAGGAAGTGGATCGTAAAAAACCGTTAACCTTTGTCTGTTCCAGCGAACGTCAGATTCAGGAATACACACAGGGAATTGATGCCCCGTTATATAAACTCATCCGTCGGCAATTCCCCGGACCCTATACCTTTATTCTGGAAGCTTCCAAGATTGTCCCGAAAATCATGTTGACCAAGAGGCGTACCATTGGTGTGCGTTATCCAGACCATCCCATCACGCTGGCACTTGTTGAATCCTTGGGACATCCGATCATAAGCACCAGCCTCAGAGCCGATGAAGAAGACCTGCATGATGATCCTCATGATCTGCATGAACAGTATAAGAATGTAGTGGATATGGTGATTGACGGAGGTGTCATTTTTGCTGAAAACTCAACCATTGTGGATTTTACATCGTTTCCTCCTGAAGTCATTCGACAGGGAAAAGGCGATCTTTCATGGTTGGAAAACGCTTTGAAATAAGCACATTCCCATTTTTTAAGGAGATACATGAGTCAAGTTGTTATCAGTGCCACAGGATTATTCACCCCGCCAGAATCGATTTCCAACGAAGAACTTGTGGAATCCTTCAATGCCTATGTTCAACAATTCAATACGGAACACGCCGAACTGATTGCCAGAGGCGAAGTCACAGCCTTGGCTGAGTCCACCGTGGAATTTATCATCAAGGCCTCAGGAATCAAAAACAGATATGTGATGAACAAATCTGGCATTCTGGATCCCCGCATCATGGCCCCTGTCATTCCGGAACGTTCCAATGAGGAACCCTCTTTGCAATGTGAAATGGGGGTGGCCGCGGCAAAACAGGCCATGGAACAAGCAGGAAAAACCGCAGAGGATATCAGCTCGGTTTTTGTGGCCTGCTCCAATTTCCAACGACCTTATCCAGCCATTGCGATTGAAATTCAGAAAGCACTGGGAATCAAGGGCTTTGCGGTCGATATGAACATGGCCTGTTCTTCAGCGACATTTGGAATTCAAACCGCGGTCGATGCGATCGAACGGGGCCATACCAAAACGGCGCTGGTGATCAATCCTGAAATATGTTCGGGGCATCTTAATTTCAGAGACAGGGACAGCCATTTTATTTTTGGGGATGCCTGCACCGCTATCATTCTCGAAAAAGCGGAAACTGCCACGGTGAAGGATGCGTTTGAGATTGTTGGAACCAAACTGATGACTGAGTATTCCAATAACATCCGTAATAACTTCGGATTCATGAACCGGTCCGCGGCTGAAACACGCGATGCCCGTGACAAACTCTTTGTTCAGGAAGGTCGAAAAGTTTTCAAGGAAGTGATCCCGATGGTCGCTCATTTGATTCTGGAGCACCTGCATGAACTGGGAATCGAGGCTTCTGAGCTCAAACGTCTATGGCTCCATCAGGCAAATCTGAGCATGAATCTGCTCATCAGCAAAAAAGTTCTCGGTCGTGAAGCCTCGCTGGAAGAAGCACCCAATATTCTTGAAGAATATGCCAACACCAGTTCGGCAGGCTCCATCATTGCGTTCCATAAGTTTCATAACGATTTGAACGCTCAGGATCTGGGGGTTGTCTGCTCTTTTGGCGCAGGCTATTCCGCGGGCACTGTGGTTGTGCGAAAAATCTCGTTGAATTGAGTCAGGCCTTGCGCTGAATACGTTCTTCCTGACGCTTTTGAATTTTATGCTGTAATTCTTCCAGCTTGATCTGACGATCCAGAACATCCTGCCTGAATTCTTCCAGCCATGTTTCTGAAACATCGCGTGTCGTCAAAGCAAAATATTCCTGGTCTGTGCCAGTAGCTTGAGACGACAGCATTCCCTGAATTTTTTGCTGATACGCCAACAAGTCCGGATCATTTTCAATCAATTCATTGATTTGTTGCTTCAATTCAGTTTTTATTTCTTCCACCATTCACACCTCATTCACCATGGATCCGCAAGATTCTGTCTGGTTCAACCCACAGAATCCTGATTGATTTTGATTCGAAAACTTCCCAGAAAAGACATCATGGTCGAAAAACGAAAGTAAACCACTGATTTAGAAACCTCTTTGCCGGAAGGCAATTCGCGGACTGTTCCATAACAGGTTGTGTGAGTCCGGTGCAGATTCCAGGGACGAATGTTCACTTTTTCACCCTGATATTCATAAACCTTGTCCTGTACCTGAAAATTAAACCTGTACCGTATTTTTGCCTCCTGAAAATATCGAAGCTCCAGCACGCCCTGACACGGAGTATCACGACATAAACCATCAATCGTCACCACGCCCTTCAAGGGTTGGGAGAGAAACGTTTTTTTGACAGGATTCAGCCATTGCAATAATTGTTCTGGCCCCCAGGTGACTCGGAACTCCATGGGCAATTTACCTTTTTTGCCGACCTGATCCACAAACTCATGTTCTCCAGACATGACCTCATCAATCGTAAAGCCAATGCTCCTGTTCAATATTTTTTTCATCAATGCGTCCTGAGTCTTCATGATCCTCCATGTTTAATTTTGATTTGTTCCCATATTTTGATTTTGTCCTGTAGGAGCAAACCTGTGTTTCTGCCCGGAATCAGTGCGAACCCACAGGTTCCCCTCCTACAATTTGTGGCAGAAACTATGACCACCGCCCTTGATTTCAACAACAACCCCAATTTAGAAGAATTGAATACCATACAAAGCGGCGCCAAACAAACCACTGTCTTCATTGAGATTCAAAAAGACCGGAATGGTTCGCAAGAGAGCTTCCTGGGTTGGGGAATTGAGAAACTCATTCAGAAATGACAGATTATTGACCAAGCCCGGATTTTTTGCCGCGACACCGCCTGCTATGAACAACCCCCCCGTCGTAAGAACGGAAAGCGCATAATGCCTGCATGCTCTTGCATAAAACCGGGCAAACCATTCCACGGTTTTTGGAAAATTATCCAGTTGATTGGACACCTCCGCAGGACTGAGTTTATGGCCATACAGAAAATGATGCACCAGGGATAATCCCATCCCTGAGACCACGATATCGCCATAACCATAACTTTTTCCTGTTTCTCTTGCCAGAAACCGTTCATATTCTTTTTCTTCAGCACCTGTGAACATGAAACCCACATGTCCGGATTCAGAGGGCACCGCAACGTAGTTCCCCGAATCCAGCGGCACAAGCGCGCAATGTCCAAGGCCTGTTCCAGCACCAATGACACCGACAACCCCTTCCGCATCCGCGATGGCATGATGAATCAGTACCGGATTTTTAACGGCAGGACTTCTGCAGGCAAAAGCCTGAGCCACAAAATCATTGATAAGGATACTCGGGGGAAAACCACTTGCTGACAATTTGGAAACATCAATCAACCATGAAATATTGGCTGGCTGACAAATTTTCTTTTGTCGAACAGCCCCGGGAACCGCGAATACAGCGGCATTACATTCTCTGATGGGTAATTCCGAATCCTCCCTCAGAGTCTGGAGCATCTGCTCAAAAGAACTGAAGGAGCCCGTCAAAAATTTTTCTGAAGCAAGCATCTCCAGTTCATTTGTACCTTTTTTTTCAAACACCGCGAAACGACTGTTCGTTCCACCAATGTCCGCAGCCAGTATTTTCATAATTTTTCTCCAAAGAATAGGCCTATGAACTTCAATTCATAAAAGCTATACGCAAAATTTATATCATTGACAAGAACTGAGATACCCCTGAATTATTATCAGGTGTTTTTGAAGTGATTGTTCTTGCACTTGACAGGCAACCTTGTCATGAAATTGTAGAGACGTGTTTCAAACCCGTCGCTACTGGCACATAATTCTTGTTTTGCAAGGCATTCAATAACCGGAAATTTTCGGTTGGTAACGAAATTCAGGATTCAAATGAGATGGAATTCCAACCAATATTACCCGCTTGTTAAAACAAACAAGGACACCATACAAATTGCCATCATCCTGTTACAGGCCTATCCCCTGACACAGGCATCCCTGGAAATTTTGGGTAGTAAACTTCTTGAAAAACTGGAATTCGGTTTTTTTACGGGCGGGCAGGAAATTATCCATGAAGGCGATGCGGGAAAAGACATGTATCTGCTTTGTGAGGGGATTGTCGATGTCCTCGTGAATGATCAGATCGTGGTACAGATGGAATCTCCAGCCTTGATCGGTGACAAAGCTATGGTCGAACCCAATTCCAAACGAGCGGCTACCATTCGTGTTGCGGAAGGTGAAACGTTATTTCTGATCAAAATCCCGATGGGAACTTTTATCAGAAGCTATAAAGAACCTTTGCCGGATTCAGAATTTTTGCAGGAAGTCAAAATATTCTCCAATATTTTTCAGGAAATACAAAAAAGATTATTCAACTACGTCCATCTTCAAAAAAACCTCTGGGAAGAAGTCAACACCACCCTCAAAATACTCAACAGCCAATTTATTGCCAAAGCCATTGATAACCGCAAAGAACTTGAATGGTCTCATGCGACCTGGGCCTTCATAAAAAAATATCTTCATGAAAAATATAATTTTGTTTGGCCGCCCAATGTTTCGACGTCTGTTGCCAACCTGAGGGCGGAATTATACCATTATATGGAAACCCACAATCCGCCTCAACAGCATCGGGGAAATGAGACCAGTTATCTCACAAAATTACGAGATTTATGGCGAGGCTGGCTACTGGAGTTGAGTGAATCAATTTTACAGAAAATGCCTGTGGAGGAACGCACGTTTCAACTGCATGATGTCGAATTATTCAACCCGAGGAACTATCACATCCGTGTGTCTTCCATGCTGAAAAATGTGGAGAAAAGCTGTGTTCCAAACTCAGAGAACATCCCCAAAAACACCATTTTCTTTGGCACAGGCGATCAATCTCATGTCTTTGATCTGGAACAATACCTTGATTCATTTTCCCGGAATTATTCTGTCAAATATCCCAACCGGATGCAGGCCCAGGCCTCACAGCGATTAGCGATGATTGCCGCTGAATGTGAAAACCAGTTCAACTCGTCCATTGCCAAAATGCAGAAATTTCTGGAAAAGGCCCGAAGTAAATCGGTGGTTGTTTCTGACAATGAAATGGCCGCGGAACGCGTTGAAAACCAGATTCAGAAATACATCAACATGCTCCTTCAGGGATTTGCCGCTTTCCGGAAAAGCAATTTGAATTGGGCTCCACCAAAGTCCGGCGCCATCCGGTTTTCGTTGACACAAACACCAACGATCAAAGATCTGATCGGCTGTTCCAGTTCTAAAACAAAAAAAATGGAAATCAGCCATGCCTTTCAACGACTGACCCAAATTTTCCAACTTCAGGGAAAAAATGTTTCAGAAGCCTTTATCCGGGAAAATTTCCACTTTTGTGAGGGCACCCTCGGGGACGATGTGGGAATTTATGAGTTATCCCGGGATTACTGGATTCCCTTATCAAACAGTATTGCGCTCATGCGTAACATTGACAATCTGGGCATGCTCAAACCGGGGGTGATTCTGGGCGGAAAGGAATGGGCCGGTGTTCAGTCCGGGGAGGATCCGGGGATGTTCCTGAGAGTGAATACCATGCAGTCTACCCTGTTTATGGTTCTGCCGGAAATCGCGCTTCCCTGGCATGCAGATCACTCACCTAATTTTGAAAAATTTGTCAATCAATATCTGCCTGTCATGCAATGGCTTATGGATAAACAGATTGAACATTTGCTCTGGTGGAAAGAACAAAAAGAAACTGTGCAGCAGAAAGTACTGAATATCCAGCAGATCATCCATCTTGAAAAGCGGATGAAAACCCTTGAAACCTCGCATGTACAGCCTCATCCAAAGGTGTTTGCCGCGGTATGCCGCTTGTTGAAATCCCGTTTTGGCATCAGCCTTGACCCGAACAACAGCATCCACTTCGATGTGCTCTCCAAAAAATTGTATAATGATCTGCTACAGCAGATTGGACAGACCTTTCCGGCAATGCCGATTGAAGAGCGTGGAAACAAGGTTTACACACAGTGGCGGTTTATTTTGAGCGAGATTGTGCACTTATTGGAACAACTGCAGGGAAATAAAATTTCAACCCGGGCTGATTCTGAAGTCATGACCGCGCTTATCAATGATTTTCAGCAACTGGATAGGGAAATTCTGCATGAATCAAAACACACTTATGAATCCTTCATATCGGAAACACCGGAACTATCGTTGTCGGATATGCTGGAAGAAAAAGTGCTGTCGAACACCGATAAAATGATCGAATATTTTCAAAAACGGCTTGAACTCCTTATCAAAAGAATTCATCAACTATCCAGGGAATCGTTTAAGTTCCAGTTAGAGTTGGATAATTTGGAACAGCAACGTCCCCAGACAGAAGAAGACTCTGCAAAACAGAAATATATTTCTGAGCAGATTCACAAATTGAAAATGGTTTTACAAAAATAGAAAATCGACTGAAATTACTAATATTTTTTAATCAAGAGGGGTTGTGATATCAAAAATTCTGGAACGTTTGTCTCAAGGTGATGATAAGAAAATAAAACAATGGGTGGTGAAAATCATCATTGGCGCCATCATCGCGGACAAGGTTATCCATAAGTCAGAAATCCCTTTTCTGGTCAATTTGTTTGAATCGCTCAAGGATGATCCTGAAACATTGTCCATATTTTTCAATCATTTGAAAGAATTCAAGACTTATCCCATTGAACCTCTGGATAAAAAACCAACAAACGCTGAAGAAATTTTTTCTACCATTCTCAAGATTTGCCGATCGGATAACCAGTTTCATGCCGAAGAAATCAAATATTGTCACACCGTTGGTTCCATCATGGGGCTATCTCCCATGGTCATCGGTCGAATGATCAAGGAAACGGATGCCAGTGCCAAACATCAGGCTTTTTTTGAGTTGCTTCAGGGATTGAATGCGGAAGAGCGCTTCTGGATGGCAGAAATTATCATGAAAATTATCAAGGCCGATGGCAAAGTGGATAAGAAAGAAATTCCCTATCTCAGCCACCTGTATGACTTGCTGGATGGCTCTTCTGAAAAGATGAAAGAGATTGAACAACGTTCTGAAAACCTCGATCTTGAAAATTTGCAGCCTATGAATTTTGATAAATCCAGATCCAGAGAGATTTTGACGCATGTGATTGAAATCAGCATGTGTGATCGGCATCTGGATCAACGGGAACTCGATTTTATTTTGAGCATCTCTGATAAAATCAATTTCCCGCACGAAGACGTGGCTGCGATTGTTGAAATGGTAAGAGCGGCAACTGGAATTATGCCACTCAGGTGAGTCGTTAAAAACTGTATTTAACGCCAGCAATCAACCGGTCATTGTTACGGAAAGGATAAACGAACGCGTCTTCCACGGTTGCGTCATACACCACCACCCCACCGGACAGTTGCAGTGCGTCCAGCATGTCATAATCCACGGTAAACCGATACACATCACCGTTATCCCCCGTGAGATGCAACCAGAAAAATCTGGAATGCACCGTATCATTCACGGCATCATGCATTAAACTGACCGACCAGGTCAATGTTGTTTCATCACTCATAATGATGTCCTCAAAATCCAGGATCTGTCTTCCAACAAATTCCAGAGAAACGGTCAGGTCGTTGATCCCTGTGTAATCTGCTCCCAACACACCTTGAAGGATATCTTTTTCAACCCCGCTTTCAGGAAAGAAATTACCTGACATTAACTGTGCCTGGATGTCATTGCGCATGTACATCACCCCGGTTTTTTGGGCGATTTCTGTTTTTAACAACCATGATCCCGTCACAATGTTTCCAGAGACACCCAGGGTTTTGATACGATTGAATTTAGGCGTTACCAGCAGTTGCCTCAACAATGGTCTGGAATGAATCGCGTCATATTCCAGATAAGGTTCATCATCATAGACATCCGCATAAATCAGGCTTGCGTCCCCGCCATTGAACGTTTTGTGTATTCGTGCCAGCCATTCGGTGTTTTCCACCGAATTTTCAGGTTCCCCGGCTTCATTCATTTGCAAGCCAGCCTGTCTGAGTAAAATATACTGGTCAAAATCGGAACCCTCTGAGCCAGTTTTGTTAGGACGAAACTCATGGATTGCGACCGCGTCAATCTGCCACCCGTCCTGAACCCAGTAAATCCGTGAAGCTAACACAGGAATCCGCATGTCTTCAAGAGTGGTTTGCCCCAGTTCACGATTGTCACGTGGATTCGCCATATCAACCACCTGACTGCCTTCTGACTGGCCCCAGGCAATGATCTGACGGCCCAACTTGAGTCCGAAACCTGAAACGATCTGCCCTTCGATAAACGTATCTCTGAATTCAGCTTCGGTTTCATACGTTTCAAGAGTGGCCTCCGGAAACAGGTCACGATCCTTTTGACGGTAATAATCATCATAAAAGAAGTTACCGCTGACCTGCGCTTTCCAGTCGGCATTCAGTTTGTAATTCATGGACAAAAACAAGGTTGTCCGCATTTTGGAAAGTTCAGCATCCTCACGGACAAAACCGAAGGAATCGTCTGGTTTGAGATAACTGTAAGCCAGATCTTCCCGAACAAACCCATTGAAACTGAAGGGACTTTGAACCACCGGCGCCAGTTCCCCCAGGTCAATCTGAATATCGCCGAAGGATCCACCCGCAGGAGCAAACGGATCACTGCCCGGAGCCGTGGCATCCGTGGTCCCCCAAGCGCCCTCAGCCTCAGTGTCGTCACTGGACATTTCCTCAGTCTCTGTCTCATCAGCCGCGGTGTTTTCCTGTTCCACTTGCGACTGATCTTTCAAGGACTCTGTTTCTGAATCCTGTGCAAAAGCCGGAGAACCGGAAAAAATATACAGCAAACTGATAATCAGTGGCATCCACATTTTTGTATAGCTCCGCATCACAATCCCCGTTCCATTCGTTGAGTAGAAAACATATCTTCATCCACCGGTTTGTTGTAACTGATACCCTGGTTTTTCAACACAGTCGCATGGGCCTTCACCCCATTCTGGGTTGTGACCATTTGTAATGTTTTTCCTGTCCAGATGTTATCAATTTTTTCAATATCCGAGATGGTGAGATATTTTATTTTTTTACCTTTTTTCACCCAGAACATGCCTCTGACCACCATGAAATTGTCTTTGCGTACCCAAACCTGCGACTTGAGGTAGCCGGTTTCATCCAGAACCTTCTCATTAAATTCCGGTTTGGGCGTGGACTCAATGACCCAGGTATCGGCACCGTCAATCATTTCACTTTCCTTCACGAACGCATAATCGTAGTGCTTGATATTGATTCCTTCGATATCGGAATAGGTGAAATCACTGCCCATGAAGGAACCTGCCTTATCGGATGCGGCAATGCGTTTCACCTTGCGCAAGGCTGGAAGATATAACCATGAGTCATCTTCCTTGGCATCATCTTCCCAGTCATAAGACAGAAATGAGGTATCCTTGACATCTGCCGGTGTCAGAAAAAATGAAATGGATTTCTTCACATCCGGATATTGTCTGCGGAACATCTTGGTTTGTCGAACACGCTGGTTTCCATTCTTATCAATCAGGATCATGGCACTTTCAGAAATACTGGTTTCGCCCGTATCCCGTTTATCCACTTTGACCATAATCTCCTGTGCTGACATATCAGCCGCATGAAGCGCGCCCATCACCACAAACATTCCACAAGCAAACAACAATATTTTTTTCATAGCATCTCCCTGGATAAAATTAACAACTCTTGTTACGCACTGCCGGGTTCCATGCTCTGCGTGGCAACCCGCCGATTGCACAGCTCCTGCGGTGCGGGACGCAAGAGTGGCGGAAAAAGCGTCAAGCGAAGGATAACGTTCCAGCACTTCCCGGAAGATACGGCATCCCTCCACCGTTTCGGCTTTAATGGCGACATGCACGATAATATGCAACAGTTTTTCCGGAATATCGACACAAATTTGGTGTTTGCGGCCTTTCACTTTTTTTCCTCTTACGTGTATGAATCTTGCGGGATATGCAGAATTCTCATGTTCCTATGGACTACCATCATCGTTACGCCAATTCTCAGGTGATAGTCGGTAAAGAAAATACCGGAATCCTTTGAATCTCCAGAGGATCGCCCTCAAGGATCGGAGAATCCTTTAAGGAACCAATATGTTTTTTTAAAGATTTGCGGGGCGGATCATCAACAGGTTTCAGCAAGGTTACGATGGCTTGCATGGGTTGTTCAGGATGGCTTTGATTATTGTTGGAATTCGCTACGCTCTCCCCAACCTACAAGTTCCCTGATGATTTGCTTTTTTTAATCAGGAAACCTTGATTTCCTCCACTTTAACGACAACCAACCGTTCATCACTAATCAAACAAACAGCTTCATAGCCATCATAAATAGAAATGCGTTCCAGTTCCCGATAATCAATCCGGAAAGAAATAATGAGAGGAGAGGAATTCAAAACACGAATCCCTGGAAACTTCATGATTTGTTCTTCATGGAGTTTAGCCAATATTCGATAGCGATTCACGATAGCAATACGGTGAGATTCTGTTCCTTCTTTGATTTTTAAAGAATTCAAAAAATCATTAGCTTCCTGAGTGCGTTGGATGGCTCTCATTCCAACCCCTCATCCTCATCGGGTAACAAAGGGTAATTGGGATCGGAATGAATCTTTTTAGCCAGTTCCACGGCTTGAATTTCGTGTAATTTAAGAGATTCTTGAGACAGAGTACGATAGGTTTCAAAAGGAATAACGACAGACTCTGGTTTTCCTTTTCTTAAAATAATGACAGGGTCGGGAGCAGAAATGATAGCATTAAAATATTTTTTGGCTTCAGTAACGGTGTATTCCATAAAAACCTCTTAGAAATATCTGCTAAATGACTTTTGATCTGACTCTTGAAAGAGATAACAAGCTACCCAATGAGAGGCAAGTTCTTTAAAAAACGATTGAAAATCATTCATAAAGTTCCCTGTTCATCTTTTTTTCTTACCAGCCTCATCCACCCAGGTTAAAAGTGCCGGAGACAGATTGACATCCGCCAGAAACGCGATCAATAAGGCCAGGCCTGTGAGCAGACCAAAGTTAAAGAGATTGTTCATGGAGGCCAACATATACACCCAGAACCCCAGGGTCAGCACCGTGCTGGTGACCAACATGGCCATTCCGGCTGTTCCCAGAGTTTCTTCAATCGCTTTTTTAGAGTCCCCATACTGATTGAGGTAACGCATGTAGTTGTGGAAAAAATGGATCGTGTCATCCACCGCCAAACCGATTGCGATCGAACCAATCAACAGCGTGAACATATCCAGTGGAATGCCGACCAACCCCATCATTCCCAGGGTGATGACGATCGGACTCAAATTGGGGATCATCGAAAGCAATCCCAGTCCGAACCGGCCAATCAGGACAATCATCATCAAGGTGATCACCACCGCGGCAATCAGGTAGCTGGTGATCATGCTCTTCATCATGATATTGACGGTTTTGGCGAACAATTCAATCATCCCGGTTGTTTGAATTTCAACCTCAGGTCCAAGTAGTTCATGGGCTTTTTTCTCCAGGGCTTCCAGAATGGGCATATAGCTTCTGGCCTCTATCCAGGGCGTCTTTATGGTAAGTCTTGTTTTGGAAAATTGACTGTCCACAATATCTTTCAAATCGTCAGAACCAGAGTTTTCAAACAGGAGAAACTCCTGAGCGATCAATTGCCGGTTTTGAGGAATCACGTAGTTTTCATGTTTGTTTTCCCCCAATGCCTGGTTGATTTCCTTGAGCATGCTGGCCAGCGATAAGGCTTTGCCCACAAAGGGCGCTTCCCGTTGTGTCGGCGCCAGAGTTAAGGCGTAGTCCTCCAGTTCGTTGAGGGCATTGAGAACCTTCGGGTCATACAATCCATTTTCTTTTTTGGTATCAACTATCATTTCAATCGAAACCGAACCTTTCATGATGTCGTCCATCGCCTGGGTTTGCTGACGGATTTCAGAGGTTTCAGGGAACCAGATCAAGGTGTTGTGCTCCAGCCTCAGCATGGGTAAGCCCGTCATTGCCAACACCGTAATCACAGTCCAGATCCCGATGCTCAATTTATAATGGTCATGAGCAAAGTCCCCGACGGCTTCCAGAAAGCGGACCGTCAAGGGAAGTTCCTCCGCATCCTGATGCCCATGGTGCCTCACCGGAAGAATCGCCAGAAAACAGGGCAGAAACGTTAAGGTCAAAAACAGGGAAACCATGACACCGAAAGCGGCAAACATTCCCAGATCAGCAATCGGAGCAATTGCGGCTGTCGCAAAAGAAAGGAGGCTCGCGGCAGTGGTCAAACTGGTCATTGCCACTGGCAAGGCGGAATGTGCCATGGCATCCATAATTGCCTGAGCCTTGTTGCCCTTATCCTTGTGATAATCCTTATAAAACATGCTCATCATGTGGACGGAAGATCCAATCGAGGTCGCCAGAAGAAAGCTGGGCAGGATCTGCGTCGGCAGCTTCAGCGCGGTATGGGTCAGGGCCATCAGGCCCAACGTATAAAGGAAACTCAGGATCACTGTCAGCAGAGGCAAGATCACTCCGGTAACCCTGCGGAACATGATGAACAAAAAGATGGCAATGCCCGCAATGGCAAGCAACGTGAAAAACCGCATGTCCTTCATCATCGACCGCTTCAGGTAATCTGTGACAACCGGGGTTCCCGTGAAGGAAATCTTAAAATCCGGGCTTTCATACTTAACCTTGATTTCGTGAATTCTGGCAATAATTTCACTGTTCTCTTTGTCAGAAAGGGGTTTGGGTTTTTCTTGAGATCCTGTCATTTGGGTTCCGGTATCCAGAGCACCACCGAATTCAGGTTGTCCCTGTGAAGACCATGCGGAAGTTTGAATGGCAATGACCGTATGCCGCCCGTCTTCAGCGATCAAAAAGTTTTTGTAGAGCTTGTTTTGAAGTACATACGCCTTAAACTCGGCCAATTCTTCATCCGATTGAGGCAATTCTTCCAGAAGATCACCGACAATCAGTGAACCTTCATTGCCAATAGTTTTTCTGGCGCTGACCAGATCATTGATGTCATTGAGATTGGGGACGGTATCCTCAAGTTCCTGATGCATTTCCTTGAGTCTGGTCAAAAAATCGATACTGAAAAGATGGTCTGACTCAATCATCAGGATGATCATCTCATCCCGCCCGAACTGATCCCTGAACGCATTGTAGGTAATGAGCGACGGGTCTTCGGGATGGAAAAAACCTTCCGTGGACGTGTCCACTTTCAGATTACGGATCTGCGAAATCAAAAACACGCTGAGCACCAGGATCAAAACAGCAAAGATCCATTTATTATTTATGACCAGTTTTGCCCAATTCAGGAAGGCTTGATCAATGCTATGACGAATCTTACTCATTGGATTTCTCACAATTGGAGGTTGGGAATGATTGGCGGAACCAGGGTGGTTTGTTTTTTATTACCGGGGACGTTAATGAATCCTCTTCGGTCTTGTAAAATAGACTTTTTGAGCATCTGAAGCATGTGATGTCTGGCAAATAACTTTGATTGATAATGGGTAGCATACCGGTTCATCATTCATATTCACGTTTCAGGGTATCAAGCCCCAGCGTTCCGCCGGGATTCATGATATTGTTTGGATCGAGGTGTTTTTTAATCGCTCTGAGAAGCTCCATTTGTTCCCTGCCAAGATGCTTTTCCATCCATGGTCCAATCATTTTGCCGACACCATGATGGTGGCTCAGAGAACCGCCATGCTGATGAATGGCCTCAATCACACCATCCTGAAATTTCCGGTATTCTTCCAGATCATCTATTTTGGCAATGAAGATGAAATACAGATTGGTGCCCTGTTGATAAAAATGGGACGCATGCGTCATGCAGATTGTGTTCGGACGTTTCTTGATAAATTTCCGTACTCCCTGATGCAGGATATGCAGGTTGTCCCAGGTGACACCACTTTCCAGCGTGTCGATCACAATTCCGTAATCGTTGAGGTCTTCCCGCATGTAGGGGTCCGCAAAACGGCCATGTTCCCACTGCGAAACAGGGAAACCGCCCAACATCAATCCCCGATTTTTCATGCAGATCCACTGCACTTTCTGCTTCACCAATTTCGCGAAATCAGGATCTCCGTCTGCCTGCCCCAGGAATAGACAGCGTTTCATCGGACTGTAACCGCTGACTTTCATGAGTGTGTCCAGGGGAGTGCCTTCGAGTCCATAAAGTTTTAGTCCGACATCGGTTTCTTCTTCATCGGAAATTCTGAACAACGAAGGACTGCCAAATTCCCCCTGGCTAATCTCTCTTGCGGCACTGACAGCGGCCTGCCAGTTGGGAAAAATGAATGCGAACCGTCGGGTATTTTCAGGAGTATACCGGAAAATTTTCATAGTCACTGAAATCAGAACGCCAAAACTTCCCTCACTCCCCATGAAAATATCATTCACTTTGGGACCCGTCGCTGTTGCTGGAAAATCATGTGTTTTGAAAACGCCCTTGGGTGTCGCGACTTCCATGCTCATCACCATGTCACAGGCATCTCCGTAATAAGAAGAATATTGCCCTGAACCCAGAGTGACAACCCAACCTCCGACTGATGAATATTCAAAGGACTGTGGAAAATGCCCCCCAGTGAAGGCCTGTTTGGCATTGAGTGTCACTGGCGCGTTATTGAGCAGTCGTTCATAATCCGGTCCCATCATGCCGCCTTCCACAGTGATGGTCTGATTGGTTTCACTGAATTCAAGCACACGGTTCATGTAGGTGTTCATCACCAGAGAAATTCCACCTTTGACTGATTTGAACCCCATGTTGACCGACGAACCGCCGCCATACACATAGAGCGGAATTTTTTCCTGGTCACAATATTGGACCAATCCCAGAATATCTTCCCGACTTCGTGGATGTACCACCACATCCGCCACTTTCCCATTGATCCCACGACGCAGTTTCATGGCTTCTTCCGCGGTTTTTCCATTGGAGTATTTGACCCGGGAATAATCATCGGTCGCCACATTGGCTTCTCCGACAATTTCCTGCAGGGCATGGATCTGTGTCGCTGTGAGTTGCGGGGGCGTTTCACAGGCAACCTTTTCATTGCCCGCCAGTTTTTTTTCTTTGAAGTCCTCATCGGTCATCCCGAATTTTTTCTTCATCATCTCATACAGTTGATGGCTGGGATGTTTGTAGGCCTCAGGGTTTCCCCATTTGAATATGGAACGGTAGCTTTCGGGTTCAGGCGCTCGATGTTCCCAATTCGGTTGAAAAGATTTAGAAAGTTTCATGGGTCGCTCCTTTGTCATTGAAGGATGGATGGATATCCTGTGATGTCGCGTATTTCCTCATAAAGTGGCAACAACACAGGATAGATTTTCTGATACACACGATTGAACATCTGGTCATAGATTTTTACATTTTCCTGAATCGGATAAAAAGTCTGGTCATACTGCACCATTTTATTGATGGCTTCCTTGAAGGAAGGAAAAATCTTCAAACCAACCGCTGTCACAATGGCGGCCCCGAGACCGGAAGTTTCATGGGTGCGTCCGCGAACCAGCGGCAGATTGAATACATCCGCGGCAATCTGACAGATTTCAGCGCTCTGCGAGGCACCTCCCGAGACAGCCAGTTTTTTCATTTTTTTTCCTGTCGAACTTTCAATATGCTGTAAACCGTCCAACAGCGCATAACACAAGCCTTCAATCACCGCACGATAGACATGGGCTTTTTTATGGACATCGCCAAAACCGATCATGGCGCCTTTGGCTGACGGTGTTTTGAGCCCCGGGGACCAATAAGGCTGAACGATCAGACCCATGGCTCCCGGAGGCGACTGTTTGAGCAGATTGTTCAACACCACTTCCGCAGGAACGCCCTGAGCTTCGGCTTCCTGAATTTCCTGAAAGGCAAATTCATTTTTAAACCAGGTGATCATCCAGAAGCCACGGAAGATTTCTATTTCAGGATTATAAAATCCCGGAATTGGCGCAGGATAGGACGGCATGAATTTCTGGGGTTCACGATAATCTTTGGTGGTGGTTTGTACCGTTGCTGTGGTTCCAAAACTCAAACTGGCCATATCCTCGTTCAACACGCCCATGCCCAGTGTTTCACAACCTTTGTCCGAGGCGCAGGCAATCACCGGAGTTCCTTTGGCGATGCCGGTTGAGGTGGCGGCGTTGTCTGAGATGTAGCCAATCAGTTCACCGGGTGGTACCAGATCAGGCAGTTTTTTGCGTTCCACAGGAAACAGTTTTCGGCTCATATCCGTTTTGGATGACCATTTCTGCTTTTTGTAACTGAACGGAATGTGCCCGATCTGTGATCCGATTGAATCGATGTATTGTCCTGTCAGTCGAAAATTCAGAAAACCCGAAACCTGTAGATATTTGTGGGTTTTCAACCAGATTTCCGGCTGATTTTGCCGGATCCAGTTGCATTTGGCATCCGTTTGACTTTTCAGAATCGGTTCATCCATTCCTATCGTTTTAAACACAGTTCTCGTCACAAGGGAGGGATGATAAACAGGCTTTGCTTTGCGTTGATCAAGCCAGGTGATCACAGGTCGCAGGGGGTTGCCTTCACGATCCACATTCACCATGCTGTCACGCTGAGTGGTCACACCGACACCGGCGACTTTCGCAAACCATTCCGGATGTTTTTCCTTCAAGGCCAAACTTGCTGTGCAGACGCTGTTCCAGAAAATTTCAGGATCCTGCTCGGCCCAACCGGGCATTGGACTGACATAAGGCTCATACTGCACCTGTTCCTTTGCCAGCAAGTCGCCTTCGGGTGAATACATCAGCACCCGCAAACTTTGAGTGCCGCAATCGATTGATAAAATTACCTTGTCCATTGTTATTCCTCCCGGTTACAGAGTGACGCCCTGAGGCATGGAATAGGATTGTTGCCACAATTCCTGATAGGCGTTGATTTCTTTCTGCCAGCGTTCCTCGTCCCATTCCAGCACAGAGCCACATAATTCCCTGACCCGATCCAGAATATTTTTTCCGCCTTCAGGCAATAACAGTCCCAGGCGAACACGTCTCAACAGCAGATCGCTGAGGTGCCTGATCTGCTCATTCTTTGCGGTGTAACGCAATTCAGCCCATAACGTTTCAGTGCCGGGAATCTGAGTCAATTCCTCAAGTGAAGACATGGCGATCAACTCCTTCACTTTCAGGCCATACCTTCCTTTCAGTTTTTTCCATTGCTTGTCCGTCAATGTTGAAGGTTTGGGTTCAGGATTGTTTTTCTGGTCAAAAATGTCGCCTTCGTCCATCTGCTTTACCGGAAGAAATTCCAAGGCTTCTTTCAGCGTGTCCACAGCCAGTTTACGGAAGGTCGTCAGCTTGCCGCCGGTCACAGTGACCAGACCTTTGTCAACCCAGATCAGATGTTCCCGTGATTCTTCCGAGGGATTGGCTTTGCCTTCACTCAGGACAGGTCGAACCCCCGCAAGGGTAGCCAGACAATCTTTTGAAGTGATGTTCATTTGGGGAAACGCGTAATGCACAGCTTCCATAAGATAATCCACTTCTTCTTTTGAAATGGAGGGGTCGGTATTGATCTCTGTTCCATGATCCACATCCGTGGTTCCAAACAGCGTGACGCCTTCCCAGGGAAACGCGAAGACAGGCCGGTTGTCTTTGGGATGAACAAAGCTGACCGCCTGATTCACCGGCAGAACTTTTTGAGGAAAAATCAGATGACTGCCCCGCAATGGCCGAATATGGAGTTTCTGTTTGGGCGATGGATGCAACCCTTCAGCCCAGGCTCCGGTGGCGTTGATGATGGTTCCGGTTTGTATTTCCCGCAGGGTCCCTGTGTCAGTATCCATCAGGACAACGCCTGTCACCTTGCCGTTATTGTCACGCAGGATTTTTTTTGCGGTGACATAATTCAGGGCGACCGCCTCAGCGGATTGCTGTTTTGCTTCATCCAGCACTCTCAGCACCAATCTGGCATCATCAACCTGAGCATCAAGAAACTGGAATCCGCCCTTGAGTTGCTGTTGATTGATTCCGGGAACTTTCGCGACGAACTCGGATTTATTGAAATACTGATGCTGTTTTTTACCGGAAAGCATGCTGTACAGCGTCAAGCCGCTGGTCATCAACCATTTACCCGGGCCTCTGTCGGCATAAATCGGCATCAGAAATTCCAGCGATTCCACCAGACCGGGAGCTTCGCGCAACAAGCGTTCCCGTTCCAAAACAGAATCACGGGTTAAACCAATCTGCGCTTCCTTGAGATAGCGCAATCCGCCATGAACCATTTTGGAGGAACGACTGGAAGTTCCCCAGGCAAAATCCTGTTGTTCCACCAGCAATACTTTTAATTTTGAGCGGGCGGCTTCCCTGAAAATTCCTGCGCCGGTGATACCACCACCAAGCACCACCAAATCCCATTTTTCCGCGAGTTGTTCAATCTTCATGCTGTTCTCCTGTATTGTTTGTGAATATTTCTGGCTAACGTCTCAGGCGATAAAAGCTGTCCACTATTCCGGTTCATATCGTTTGATTTGAAAAAATGAAATAAAAAAACCAGGCTCAATATGGAATAATGATCCGCTCTCTGGACAGTTTGAAATGTGTTGGGCATGAACAAGAGAACATATCACAAAACTGGAGTTTTTGATTCCTATTCAATGCTGAACACTATCTATCTGTGAGAACTATGATACCGGATACCGCAATCATCATGAATCCTTCCGCTCATGACTGGGAGGCAAAAAACAAATGGCCTGAAATGGCAAAACTCTTGAAAAAACATGACATTGCCTACAAACTTTTCAAAACAAAAAAACGGATGAAAACAGTCGATGTCGCAAAAAAAATTACTGAATCAGGATTTCAGACCATTGTTATGGTTGGTGGCGACGGAACCATCAATGAAGTCATCAACGGGATCATGCAGGCAAATGTTCAGGAACGACCTAAAATCGGTTTTATCCCCTTTGGAACCGCCAATGATAACGCAAAATCATTCAATATCTGGGGCAATAATCTGGAAGAACACATCCGGACGCTGGTGGATGGACTCGATTATCCGCTGGATCTTGGGATAGTTGATGGGGAACGTTATTTTGCTGACGCCTTCACCATCGGCTACGATGCCAGTGTTCTCAAACACCGCAACCTCACCCGTAGCGAACGGATGTTCCTTTCCAAGGGATTTGAAAGCTACGTACCGAGCATGATCAAGGAGTTCCTGGTCTTCAGAAAAAACTCCGCACGTCTTAAAATTGACGGTAACTTCATGAATAAAAAAATATACAGCCTGATTGTCAAAAATACGAGAATGTATGCGGGGATGTTTGTCTTGAACGAACAAATCAGAGGCAACGATGGCAAACTCGATCTATTTTTGTTTCAGCAGGGATTTCGGTTTTGGACAGAATTAGGCAAACAAATCACCGCGAATGTGTCTGAAATGGCAGACCCAACCGGACTTTCAACCAACATTGTCCGGTTTGTCATTAAAAATTATGAGGATTATCAGGCAGAATCGCTGGAAATTGAACTTCCGGGAAAAGTGGATTCACAACTCGATGGTGAATATTACAAAACTTCTGACAAATATTCGATCCAGTGTGTTAAACACGCACTAACTTTGAGGGTGCCTTATCCCTATTGACAGTATTTCCAGGCATAGAGACGTGCGATCTTTATTAAAAAATCCTGTGTGTCCCTGTGTCTCTGTGGCAATAAAAACAGAGACACAAAGTAGAACTAATTTGAATGAATATCATCAATCATCACAACGGTCGCATAAGACGTGTCACCAACATTTGTGACAATAAAGGACACTGTAACGGGTGAACCTATCGATGATATATCAATTGCCACCGGGATATTCCCTGTTTCTTCAGCACCAGCCAGACCAGGTGATTATGGAAGATTCAAATATCTATTTCTGGAACAGCAATAGACGCACCTCAGGCAAAATTCAGTTTTTAATGATTTCGTAGCTGACTTTTACATTTTCCAGAGAATCCCACTCTCTGAGAGATGTTTCCATGGTCCAATAAGAATCAAACCGGTGACAGGGATAGAGACTGATCGATTTATCTGGAAATTGAAAATAGGTGAGTAATTCCAAAAAATCGGTTTTAGGATAGAATTCCGCTTTCAATTTTCCATCTTTCAAAATGATAAAGCCGCCTGCCAGATCGGAATTTTCCAGAAAACTCAAGGTCGTTTGTCGCGTGTCGAGATGCTGGATGTGACTTGTCGCCGCGGCCTTTGAAAAACTTTGACGACCTGTATAGTCATCGGGAGATGCAACACTGAGTAGAATACCTGGAAGTTCAGTTCCGTTGAACATGGTATGGGATTCCAGTTCATCAAACTCATCATAGGCCCCCAGAGCCTCCCGTGCGACAGGATCATTCAACAGGCGTTGATGAAATTCGAGATCATGTGAATAAGAGTCAGGATTTTTTTGAAAGTCTTTTAATTCCTGTTCGGTAATAGGGACTCTGGGGCTATTCAGCCGTTGCTGGGCCATTGTTTTTTGTACAAAGACCTCCATCACTTCCTGAATCTCATTCTCAATTTTATTAGTAGTTTTCATAATCCCTCCCTTTCCAAGTGAGTAACATGATTAAAAATGTTTTCTCCATATCGAAGCACATCGTTGCACGGTTTCTTTGTCAGCTTCATTCCGAATACCCACCTGATCAAGCAGGTTTTCCCATTCTGAGAGTTTTGCGATGCGCCGGCATGAAGTCCTGCCGCATTGTTCCTTGAGTTCAGTAATCACATGGATGGGTATCCCTGCTTTTCGCATTTTTTCAAAGACCAGATCGTCAAGTTCATACTCCTGGTGAAGAATGGTGTCTCTGATAAACGCATCCAATGCCTGCTGTACCTGAACTGGATCTTTTTCTTTCAATGCAGGACAGCGCTCTCCATATTCTTCGATCAGGTTTTCATAGAGATACCTGCACAATTGTGGAAGATGATTTTCAATTTCATCTTTAACGGCTGTTCGAGTGGCCCATCCCAAAATTCTTAACCGTGCGATGCCCTGAAGTGTCTGTCCTTGACTGGAGTGCTGTATGAGTAGCGTCGGAGCAGGGTGCTTGTCAAAATATTGATCCAATCTTGACTTGATCAAGTCACTGACAGAAGGGCCTTCCTTCTCTGCTTCGCGCATCAGTTTTTCAAAAAAGTCTTTTATATAGCCATACGGTCCCAAAATCCGTGGAACAAAGCAGGCTTCGATTAAACAGGATTCTGGTTTCTGCCTCCATTTTTTCAACGGAAACATCTGTCGTTGCTCAGATCGGCCGGTCAAGCGCACACAGGTATAATCAAAAAAAGATTCAAAGCATTCTTTTTCATCTTGTGGAAACACCACTTCAAATCCGGTTGCCGGATCCGCGTGAAATTGTCGTTCATAAAAAGCAAATTGTTTGTAACTGCTGATAAAAATCAATTGATTATTGAAACGAATCACTTTTTTCCCGATAAATGATCGGTATGCCAACAACCGAATCGCACCCCAGTAACTCTCATGTTGCCGATTTTCAAAAGGCTCGCCTGTGTCTTTCCAATACAAGGTTACCTTCTCAAGCGCCAGGCCGTTCCACGGATATTGCTGAACTTCTTTGATTTCCATTGTGTTGATGGATTGAGGGACCACATCGGTCTGTTCTTCTTCAATACTCAACTGTGACTGTAGATATGTTTCACCTAAAAGAAGTTCATTCAGGTTTTCATAAGCTTCAATCTTGTTTTGTCTCCAGTGCATGGCTGATCCTTTCAAATGAAGTCATTAGCTAATCTCTTAAAGCCTTAACAAAAGCACTTAAAAAGGTCGACCTCTTTTGAATAATGAGGTGTCATAACGGCCACTCTCCTCAAGTATTGACATGAAAAGAGTGGCTGATTTATCAACGTCAATGGATAAAGCCCCTGAGTTTAATCATCTTCATGTTCGCTGACATAAATCTGCTTATCGAAAATGCCATTTTCCCTGATAGTGGCTATAAGCACTTTTTTCATGCCATCAAGGGAAACCGCATATTTTCCCGGAACAAGCGATTCAAGAACATACCCGAATAAACTGGTGGTCCGTGTGAAACTGTTTTCAGGTCTATCAAGGGAACTGATGGTTACCTTATACCCTTCAAGGGGCGCACGGGAACGTGCATCCAAAACTTGAAGAAACAGGGTTCCATTGATTTGTGCCGTAATATGAAGGTCTCGGTTAAAATTAAAGACCAGTACATTTTCATGGTGTCCCAATTTTGCTGGAGAAACCGCATCTGTTTTCAGCACGGTTAAAGAATCTACATTTACAGCAAACTCAATCACCGCCGTTGTGTCGGAAAAATTCACATTCTTGATTGCCGCAATCCATTTTCCCTCTTGATACAGGAACTCCTGTGATGCCTGATTATAATTCATCACAACGGTCACAACACCAGATGACTTTCCACTCAATTCTCTTGCATCCTGAACCAGATGATCATGAGCCAGATCACTCAATGACACAGTCCATGTTCCTGTGTCTTCCACCCACAATCCTGTGCTCACGACAGCAGAAACCCGTTGAAAGATCATCCCATCGATTTGCTGATAGGCCGCCCCATCTATCACGATGCCAACAGTTCCTTGAATAATGGGCTGATTATCCACATAAACCTGAACTCGAAATTCGCAGGCGGTTCCTGGAACGAGAAGCATGGTTTTGTTTCCTGAAGACAATTGATTGTTTGCGGCATCAAATGTCATTTCAAAGGACTCGTGTAACGCGGCATTGTTCGCACAAGACAAGGTCGCAATAGCACGATCCATCTTGCTGAGATAGGAACCAAGCAGAGCTGACGTATTGATTGTCACACTGAAGTTTTTTTGTATTTGAGGAATCGTTTCTGTTTCCGCGACCGGAAAGAGGATCAAACCAATTTCAATGGTTTTGTTTCCAGAATTGATGATTTCTTCAGACATCCCGAAATAATGAATTTCTTCGTCCCCGGTTTCGTTGATTCCAGTAATTTCTCCACTGACTTTGGCTGTCACTCCATCAAAGATAACAAACATAACCGCATCCGTATCCATATCCCTGTTATCCAGACGAATCGCACCATCGACACAATTAATTCCTTCACGACAAGGCACTTCAAGGTCATTCTTGTCGTACTGTCTGAGAACAAATTTTTCATCAGCGGACAATACCATTGACGTTTGTGTTCTTGCGGCAGGATTCCCTGCAAGTGCTGTTTCAGACGCTCGATCCGATTTCAAAATGCTGATTTTCAAGGCTTGTACCGGGGCTGTTTCAGCCGGATTTTTTGCGGTTGAAGAACTTCCATTTCCGGAATCATTACAGGCATAGATAAAGAACATCAAGAAACAGGCAATCACCCCTAATCCATATTTTTTTATTGTTTCCATTGTGACCTCTTGTAGATGAATAGTGACCCCCAAACCACCATTCCAACCATTTGAAACGATAGCGATCAGGAACTATTCCCTCTAAGGAAACTTTAAGACTGAAAAACAATAATCTGGACCTGAAATGGTCAATAATGGGGGGCTAAGAAAGGAAGGTATCAGCTTTGTTTATTGATTTTAATGGTATTTATATTTTTAATTTTTTTATTTGAGTTTCTAAAAAAAGTCCTCGTTCAACAGAAATATCCAGTTGCTCCCGTTTTAGATCCAGTAACTCACGTTCCTTGGGATCCAGCACATCATCCGCATAGGCCATTTTGAGTAATTCGAGATACCGTTGTTCACGTTGAGAGTTGTTTTGTTCCAACTTTACCTGAGACTCCAGTGTTTTGCTTTTCACCCTTGAAATCTTTAGCTGTTTTCGTTTCAACTCTAAAAGTTCCCTTTCTTCCGTGGCAATCATATTGTCCGCATAGGCCATGCGGAGCAGTTCAATATAGACTTGTTCAGCCTGTATTTTTTTTTTACCTTGAGTACTTTTTTGGGGATTTAATTTTTCGATATATATTTGATACAAATCATCAAGGCTCTTATAAGTAATGTGAACTTTGTGATCTATTTTTGAAAGATCTGTTTTGTTTGCCTCTGGAAAAATAAATGTTTTGAAATCACTTTCTTGTAACACTGCTTCAAATTTTTCACGAACCCCTTCGACACGGTTGCTACCAAGCAACTCAGCTTGACCCGTTGCATACAAGCCTTCAGGCAAGGCCTGATTGAACAGGGCCGCAAGTGTTGTCAAAAAAGTAATGGCCCCCAGGGAACTACCGCCATAGCACGATAAAGAAGGCAACCGATAATAGACCATGTTACAAATTTTAGTCGTGTTCTTTTCCTTTTCATAATACAAACTCAGCGCTGATTTGACTCCGGTCTCAATGCCTTTTCTAAAAGATTCCGAAAGTTTTTGTTCAACATTCAAAGAAAAGAACTCGACTTGAGAGGGGTTTTTTTCCTGGAGATGGGAAAACGACCAGATAAAACCTAATTGCAAAGGATTGATAACAGCTTGAGGTGGTAGGCCTGTTTGTGAATTGATAAGGAAAACACCTTTTTGATTCACACGGAAAGGCTGCTGAATTTTTTTATAGAGTAATTCAGGATCTTCTTGAAGAGTCTTTCCCCAGCTAGAAAAAAACTCAACGATACACTGTTTGGCTTTCAAAAAATATTCCCGGTTTATTTGCTGAATCTGTTCCATGTCATGATGATCCGCCGCAAAAAGGCCTCCTTTGCTGTGGATTGGCAATACTTCCTGTAAACAATCCGCAAGTAAAAAACACTCACGAAAGGCTGTCACCTTGTCGATTTCTTTGGTTGCCAAAGGATGGAGAAACGTCAAAAACCAATATTCATAACGCTCAATGATCGCTCTGAAATAGATGATACGGCTTTCATAATCATGAAATTGAGAAATTGTTTTACAGCTTTCAATCATGCGGGTTATTATACCGGTATCAGGATCTAGCAGTCGATTGAACAACGGTTGTAAATTGTTTTTTTTACAGCTCTCCTCTAATACCAGATTGTGGAACTCTCTAAATTGCAGAATTTTTTCAAACCCGATCACATCAGGATGGTCAATCTTTATCGTCGCTAAAAAAAGTTGATATAATTGTGACATATGACGCTTAATCTGAAGGTGTTATGCGTACCCGACAATAAATCTTAATTCATTTTCGGCACTTTAATTGGTTTTGTTCATATTATTCAAACCATTTTTTGAACCAGCGCACGACGCCCTGAATTCCCGCCTGTCAATGCCAGAATCTCTCCATTGCAGGTAGAAACCAGAATGATGACTATAGCCCCAAAAACTCAATAATCGTAATGGTGAGATCGTCCCCTCTGGGGGCGCCCTCGGAAAAATGATCTAAATCGGTCATCAATTTATCTAAAAGGACCTCAATGTCATCATTGCAACAACGTTTCAACAGCGATTGAAGCCGCAGATCTCCATACAACTTTTTTTGGGAGTTTTCCTGCTCTATCAAACCATCTGTGTACAGGACAATTTTATCACCTTTACGCAAGGAAATCGTTTCATGGGGAAATTTCACTCTCTCGTTGGGGAACACGCCCAGTAAAGTCCCGCGTTTTTTAGTGAAAATGAGATCCTCACCATTAGCCGGGATGATCATGAACCTGGGATGAGCCGCATTGGCGCTTAACATGGTTCCATCGTTACTGATTCTTAAAAAAATTCCTGTGACAAACCTGGTTTTAGCAGTATGGGATTCCAATTGCGTATTTAAATGCAGCATAATATTTTCAAGCGAAGTTTCCGCTAACGCCTCTTCCAGAGCCATATTGGTCAAAATGGTAATAAAAGCCGCCGCAACACCATGTCCTGTCACATCCCCCATAAAAAAATCGAAGGTTTTCGGGTCCTTTTGCTGAGCATAATAAATATCCCCGGATACCTGATTATAGGGAATATATTTGAAGGCCATTTTTAAAAAGGGCGGCATCTCACAAATGGGGAAAATACGTTTTTGCACATCTCCCGCCAGCACCAGATCCTCCAGCATTTGCTGATTTTTTTCAACTAACTCATGAGTCCGTTCTTTAACTTTTTGTTCCAAATTCAGATTATATTCCGCCAAACGATTGTTTTGATCTTCCAATTGTTTATTTTGCTGTTCGAGGAGTTGATGCTGGTGTTGTAGCATCCGGGTTTGCGCATAACTTTTGAGGGCTTCCTGAATCGTTAATGTGAGATCTGCAGAGGTCCAGGGCTTAGGGATAAAACGATAGAGTTTAGCCTGATTCACCGCATTGCTGACGGCCTTGATAGTAGCTTGCCCGGTTAACATAATTTTCAGGGTGTCTGGTGACAACGCATGAATATGTTTCAACAACTCATCCCCTTTCATGCCTGGCATGGCATAGTCACTGATCACCACAGGAATGTCATTGCCGTCCTTGAGCAGATCCTTAAACAGTTCCAGCGTATCTTCGCCACTCTCAGAAATTTCAATAGTGTAGTCCTCGTTAAAAGCATTTTTGAGTTCTGACTTCAGACTATCCAGGACAATCTTTTCATCATCCACACAAACAATAACTGGTTTACTCATGAGTCTCCACCAACAATAAAAAAGAATAATTTCCAAAAAATATCTTCTGCCGGACATTCGTAGAGACGCGCGATTCGCACGTCTCTACAGACCTGAAAATGGAGGTTGTTAAACTTATACAACTTATTCTTTTGATGTTCCTATGGGAAGCATTACACAGAAAGTCGTGCATCCCGGTTTACTTTCAAAACTAATGCTCCCTTTATGTTTTTCTACAATTTTTTTAACGATATCCAACCCTAATCCGCTGCCATCGCCAGGAGGTTTAGTTGTGAAAAATGGCAAGAATATTTTATCCTTGATCTCCTCCGGGATTCCTTTTCCACTGTCGGTGATACGAACCACCGCGTTTCCTTCAATTTGACTGATTTGAATTTCCAGAGTCCCTTTATTTTCCATAGCGTACAGGGCATTATGGAGTAAATTTGTCCAGATTTGATTCAATTCACCAAGACAGCAGTATATATCCGGGATTTCCTCATATTTCCTGACCAGATCAATCCCCTGTTTGAGTTGATGTTGATACAGGGTAATCACCGTCTCAATTCCTAATTTGATATTGCTGAGACCCCATTCTTCAAATTGTCCACCCCGGGCATAATTTTTCAGGGCTTGAACAACATGACCCATTTTTTCGGTTGCGGTCTGGATGATGTGAACACTCTGATATAAACCAGATAAGCCATAAACCTTTTGCAGTATGAATTCCGAATTCGTTTCCTGAAAAAGTGCCATAAACGGTTCCAAATTGTTATAAATCCCAATATCTATCAGGGTATCCGCAATCTTCCCTGCATGTTCAATGGAATGCTGTTCAAAATACTGCACCAGGTCTTTTTTATATTTTCTTTCATCCTTTGCGGAAAGGACTGCATCATTTTCAGTCGATCTCTTCAACAAAGCATAAAAGCATTCCCGTTGATTGGGAGTCATTCCTTCAAAATAGTCAGGCAATTGAGTTATCGTTTGTTCCAGGGCCTTGGACATCCTTCCGATTGAGGATTGCATCGCGCCAAGTGGTGTGTTGATCTCATGAGCAATCCCCGCGACCAGATGACCAAGAGCGGCCATTTTTTCTGAAATAATCAATTGATCCTGGGTTAACTGAAATTGAGCCAAAGTTTGTTTTATCTGATCATTGGATTCTTTCAGGGCGTTATTGGCCTTCAATAGTTCTGTTTGTTCGTCCACTTGCTGTTCCAGTTTTTCATAAAGCAGCCTCACCTCATCTTCCGCGTGTTTTCGCTCTTCAGTTTCCTGAACCAGGCCCATATTGGCCTGTCTCAAGGAAATCAGGATGCTGCCCGTGATGATTTTACCCAGGAGGATTATGATGATAGAGAAGCCTGTGATTAAAGGCATCAGTGTGATATGATAAGCCGGAAAAGAAGATGTCCCCATCAGGAGGGCGACCCCGCCGATCCCAAGAAAACCGGTGACAGAAACACCCGCAAACAAGGATATCTGGGCCGCAATACTCCAGTGATGGATGAACAGACGCTTCATAGGACTCGAAGATGTGGTTGATGTAGAGACGTAACATGTTCGTCTCTACTGACAATAAAACCGGACTAGAACAGTGACGTCACCACCACACGCCGATATGAGACTTTTTTGTGTATCAAATTTTCAGCTTTTTCGAAAAGTTCAATCATGGAGGTAATCCAGTTTTCCAGATTTGTCACATGCGCCTCATCAAAACCAAAGGCCTTGGCGATTTTGCTGACAAACGCGGCCTGATTAGGATGATAATTTCCGTTAGAATATCCGACCTCGATTAATTCCATGAGGCATATATTTTTTGAGGCTCTGTCATTGAATTTACTGCATAAATTTGAGAATTCAAAATCCATGTCATCCACTTCATGTACGGTGACATCCATTTCTTTTGCCATCATCGACAGCATTTCCATTTCAAGTGCATCTATGATGGAATCGTCAAGTCGCGCAACATGTTTGGCCAATTTTAAAAAAGCTAATTTCTGAGAACGATTGAGTTGATACAAGAACATGTGTGCCTCCTGAATGAGGGTTCATAAAGCGAAAGTTTTTCAAAAAAACTTTCAGTGTAGCCTGTAACAGGCAAAAAAAACCGACCGTATGGAACAACAGCATGTCCCTCTAAAAAATAATTTTCAAAATGTTGACGGCATGATGTCCAACCATAAAAAGAGAATGCTTTATTTTGCTGATCGGTTTTTTCTGAATTTCGATTTCTTGTCTGACTTCTTCATAAACTCTTAAAAAATCAGTCAAATACTGAACCACTTGTTGTACATCATCATGATACCATTCTTTGGACTCAATATACTTTTCAGCAAAAAGGAGCAACCTGTCATAGAACAAGGGGATATTCTGTTTTTTCGGTTCTTCATAAATGATCTGATGTTTTTTTTCATTGAAATTGGTAATGCGGGGACGAAATTCAGGGATATATTTTTTTTCCAGGGAAACAATTTTATTATTGTACATGAACGGATACATTTGTTCCGTACAGTCTGAAGGGCTAAGCTCCAGTTGGGCTCGGGACAGACAATAGATTTCAGTTCCCCCATAACGAATAAACGCGGTTTCTTCCTGCAGGTGCTTCAGGGAATTCTGAACAAGCTTATGCTTTGTTTTATACACGGTACCAGGGTGTGCATTTTCAAGCCCTTGTAGAATATGGGAAAAAAACGGATCAAAATTTACATACGGCAAAAAAATGTTCTGACTATGATCCACATCCTGTGACATTTTGGGGATTCGGAATGCCCTTTTTCCCGCAATGGTTGTTTCACCCATTAAATTTTTTGGAAGACATTTTATGTGATGAATGATTTCCAGTTGTTTCAGGCGGTCCACATCCTTGGACTTATGGATTTTAGCTGTCTGATTAACAGGCGTTGAGGCTTCAGTGACTTGTTTGATGGTATAGTTTATCGGTTCATGTTCCTCATAAAGTATGCCCATGCTTTTTGCGAGTCGATGAAACATGTTTGTCACAACAAACCATGGGTTTTTGTGTTCTTCTTTCGACAGTTCTGAACCATCCGTTCCCAACAGTCCTCTGGACTTCAGTTCTTCTTCCAAAAACGCCATTGACATGTCTGTGATAAAAAGTTCCGTATATTTTTGAGACTCTTCAATGTGTTTAAGTTCTTCTTGAGTTTCAACTGTTTTTCTGGCCTGAAACGAAACAAACCGAACCAGTTTGTCTATTTCGATGGGCATGAGCTTGTTCAAAAAATCAATAAGTTGATTTTCTAATTCCTGATAACTCTCAGTTGTGAATGTTTCCTGGTCCAGTAATATTTCCAATTTCTGGTCACTGATGAATTGATGATTGGAGCGTATGCCTGTTTTTAATATTTTCAGATATTTCTTAAACGTTTCAGGGTGTTCTTGTGCTTTTCCCAAATCTGAAATCAGTCGGTATTTTAAATACGTGTAGCGTTTTAACCCAAATAGCGAGAGATTATCGTTCAGTTGCATGAGCGGCATCAGTTTTAGAATGAGAATTTCTCTGATTTTTTGGGTATCGGAAATCATGTTTTCAAGGATTTCGTTCTTGTATCCCGGATGAGATAATAAATCATAGAGATGTTCTGAGCGGGATTGATATTCCGGTACCCCTTTTTCCCTTCGTTGTTCATTCATTCTCAGATAAGCCATGCTTAAATAATTTCCCTCAAAAATATCCTCAATGAGCAGATGCCCTTGAGCATCCATTAATGAGAATTCAAGAAGATTGTGCAATTGCGACACATCAATATCACTACAGAGGGCATAACTCCCATCCTTGTTTTTCTGAAGAAACATACCGTTTTTGCCCCCCAGTTTTTCCAAATTTTCCTTGTTAAAAACTTTCGCCTCACTGATTTTTGTTTTTTTCATGATTTGAACGACCTCATAAGAAAAAACATAAAATTTCCGCAAAAAATTGTAAGCGAGTTTTTTTAAGGCCTCATCTTCTTCAAGATATAACAGGAGTTGTGACAGAATGCCTTTGGTGGACGCGATATTTAAGGTGTTGATACTGAACAGAACATCGAGACGGTTGGATGAACGTGAAATAAGCGAATTACAAATATCTACATTGGTTTGAAGTTGTTTGAGGCTGTTGCAGACTTTGGGAGTGTTTTTAAATTTTTGCTGTAACACATCAAAGGGATGTTCATCTGGTGCAATACGGACAATGAAGCTTTCAAAAGAACGCCCGGGTTCTTCTCCGGTGTTGAGTTTGAACAATTTATAAGCCTCATCCAGATTTTTAGCCTCCAGAGGTTTCCCGGTTTTCTTTTTGTAATAATCACTTAAATGCCTAAAGGCTTCATGTTCTTTCCGTAACAAATGTTTTTTAAGTTCCTGGGCATTCACTGGAATTTGATCTTGATTTGCGGAGGATGACGGGGTGTTTTCAGTATCAAGGGCTTCTTTTTCTTCAGGAGCTTGAGGGTCTTCCTCATCGGGAATTGGAGCTTGATCCCCATAGATTGAAAGCGTTATATCAGCATCATTGATTTCTTTTTCTTCAGGAATGTGAAACCCCTGAGAGATCTGATTCGTTTCAAGTTGATCCTTAAAAAGTTCCTCAGCGTGTTCTTCTGTAAGGACGGGGTCTTCCTGTGCCTGTTGAAGCTCATGAGGTTGCATTATTTTTGAAGAATGTAATTCCGGATTTTCGGGATTGCTCATAATTGGCCATTTATAAAAACAGGGGAATGAAATCAATCAGAAAGTACCTGTATGATTCTATACCGAATCTGTGCCTTTTCTGTTGATCCAGGAAAACATTTTTGAAAGACTGAGTTCTTCTACGGCAATCTGATGTTTTTTCTCATCAAACAGAAAGGTGACTCCGCCCAAAGTAATCACATCTCCAGCCTCCAGTTTTCTTTGAGTAACACTCTGGTTGTTGACTGTTACGGTTCCATAGCCAACCAGGGTACACTCTCTTGAGTTGCTGAAAAAAATGGACGCATGTTTCTCTTCAATAGCAGGTATATTTCTCACCTGAATGTCTGTGTTGTCACTGCTTCCAATCCGGGTTTCCGCGGAGCTGATATAGTAGCTTTCAGGGATGACCCGGCTCTTGCCCGGATTGAGTACTTTGATGCTGGAATGCCGGGACTGGGGTTGCTTCCTTGAAAAATAAGTGTCCGTCAGATTCTGATATTCAATGCTTCGGTGCTGTGTAAATGATTCAAAGGGAATCCGGCTCAAGGCCCATAACATCAGCAACGCCACAGGTGCCACAAAAAAGAGGAAGACCGGCAACGTATCCGCAGGCATTCCAAACACTGTGCTGGAAAAATAGTAGCGTGTCACAGACGATTCTTCTGACTGATTATGATAACGAACACGTACAAACTTACGATCAGCAGGGTCCATGGAGGCTCTGTACTGAATGACCGATTCGTTGACAATTTGATTCATAATCCGCTCATAAACCTGTTCCAATTCTGTCGGATTCATGGCATCAAAAACGGTTCCGCCTGTTTCAGACGCGATTTTTTTCAAATTTTTGTCTTTGGCACTGCTACCAAAATGGATCACAAACACAGAAATCCCCTCTTTTTGCAGTGATTCAATGGGACGATGATAGGGTACATATTCCTCTCCGGTAATCGGGTGCAGTTTTTGGGTATTCATGTAATACGGACTATTCTCGCCATCAGACAGAAGGATTATCGCTTTTCTTCCACGGATGGATTTGAATTCCCGGGCCGCACGATCCAGGCTCCCATAAAGTTCTGTAAAGACTTCATCCCCTGTAGGTCGCTTGATTTCTCCCAAATACGTTTCAATGGCAGGAATATCGGAAACAGGATTAGAATGGTGATGATAAAACGAGTTATACGAAATCAAGCCCACTTTATCTTTAGGTCCGATCCGCGTTAAAAAATTTTTTATGGCCTGTTGCGCATAATACATTCGCTGTTCTTCTTGATTTTCCGCGGACTGTCCTTCCAGTGTTCGATACATGCTTCCAGAATTATCCAGAAGCAATAAAAACAGGATACCCTGTTTGTTATTCACCCCGGATTGAAAACTGGTGATTTCAGGAATGACTGTAAAATCACTGCCATTGGCCGACTCAGAAATTTCAAAATGATCACTGGACAAATTTTTGACGGGATTTCCCAAAGGATCTGTCACGCTGACATACAACTGAACCTGCTGGTTAAAAAACACCATAAACGGATCAATCTGAGAAATCCGTAAAGAGTCATTGGCAAAGGCACAGGAACCGCTGACCAATATCATCCAGACCATCCAGTATTTCATATTCTTCCCCTCCGCCTATTGATACAGATATATAAATTTCGCACTACCGATTTTCAAAACATCATTGAGTTTCAAGGCCCGTTCTCCACCAGCGACTTCATTGATCTGAACACTTTTTTTCCCCAGGGGTTTCAGTAGTAAATCCCGCTTATGGATGCACAGTTCCGCATGGAAAGCACTGATATCCTGATATTCATTTTCGCTCAAAACAATATCGGCATCTTCAGAACTGCCAATTGTCACTTTGTCATCAAGAATCAGAAATTCCCGTCCTTTGCTTTTGCCATTGAGCAGCATCAATCGTCCCATGGAAAAACGGCTTCTCACCAGACCATAGAACAAACCAAGGGCAACCCCGAAAATCAAAAAACCGATCAGACGGGCATACAGCGTTTGTGGTAAAACCAACCTGGAATACTCCATGGAAAGTCCGCCCAACAAGCCACCCACCCCGCCGCCAATAATGCCGACTTTCATGGTTTTGAAGGATTTTTTGCTGAATTCCCCGGCTTTGAACCATTTGATCCTGAATTCTTCCGCAACCCCGATAAACATGCCTAGAATCGACCAGCCGATTGCCCGGGAAACAGGCAATCCAAAGGTATTGAATTCCTGATTGGTGTTGATCAGAATTTGTCCTGAAAACCATAACAGAATCTGTGCGGTCAGCACCCCGATCACACCGCCCAATATCCCGATAGCAGAACCAATCAGAATCCCAACTGGAATTCTGAAGTGTTGAGACATTGTGATTCCTTCACTGGTCCCGAAAAAGCCACCCATAACACCGCCAAGTGTCATACCGAGAAAAATATTGAACACTAAATAGGAGGGAAACGACGCTTGAAATCTTAAAATGATCTCTGAGATTGGCCAAAAAGCAAAACCAGCAAGAAGTCCTATCAGGCAAAGGATGAGTTTTCTCAGGAATAGCGTCATATGAAAGCCCTTTCAAAAGTACAGGTGCCCTTCAATGCCCTGTATTGAAATTAACAAAGCAGTCCACTATTCCGGTTCATATCGTTTGATTTGAAAAAGTGAAATAAAAAAACAGGTTATCTATGGAATTCTGAGACATATCGGCAGTGGTTCCGTTTGGAATCGGACATCTGGATATCCGCGTTTGCGAAACACGTATCGGTGGTAACTCTTTCAGGTACGAGGAATCACTGGTTTTGGGAAGAGGCTATATGATTTTAATGGAAACCACCTCAATTCTTGATTGGGAAGGGTGCCAATTATATAGTATTCCAGAAAAATAATTTGGTCGGAGGGAGGGCATCTTGCCCTCCAAATGCGGGCGGGACGCCCGCGCTCCCAGGAAATAATTATCTGGAACACTATAGGTAATTCTAAAGGTTTCCTTGCCAGACTTCAGCCAGCATGGATTCCACTTCCGCGGAAGTGTACTTTTTCTTGCCTTTTGATTTTTCAATCGCTTCCATGGCCTCTAAAATGATGGCTTGTTTTTCCAGTTCCAGAAATTTTTCCTTGGGGAGGATGACCACCGTTTTTTTAGGATTCCTGACTTCAACCATCTCACTTGAATTGATAATTTGTGAAATTTACTTTTTTGCTTCTGTGACGTTTAGAACTCGCATAAGACCTTTTTAAAATTTGAATGAAGTAGCGAAAGAGGTACTTTATTCAGTACCTTTAATAGAGTGGGAGGTCAATTTTTAATTATAATGCTAACCCTGTTAATGCTATCACGAATATACCTGTTGATAGACCCCCATCAATGACTTCATTTTCTTTGAGAATTCCGTGTTATCCGCCAGTTTGATTTCATTGATCTGATGTTCAATTTCTTCCCGAAAGACCTGATGAGCCCGTGCAGACCAGTCGTCTCTCATGTTTATCAGCAATTCACCGCCGTAAGCAATATAGCGTGGTTCCCGTGTATGGAAATAGGCACGGAACGAATGGAGTGCCACAATTTTTTCGGGGTGCGCATCGGCCAGACGCAGAAACTCCTCAAAATGCTTCAGAAATTTCTTTTTATTCGCGGGTGCCAACGTCTTGTGCCCGTCATACAGCGCCAGGCTAAGGTCTATCAACGATCGGTAGCATTCAGATGGAATCCCCGCAAGAGAGGTGTCTGTTGTATTAGTGCCGGATTGCTGGAGTCGCTGGCTATCCTGTCGTGCCTTGTTCAGGATGTTTTCCATCAATAACACGAGGTCAGGCTGTAGCTCCATGATTTTGTGAACAGTGACATCCAATATATTGTAACGTACATTGTCTTCGTGTTCCGAACTCTGATGACCGCGAACCATGAAATTATAAAAGCCTTCGCCTGTGGTGGCATGCGGTTCATAGCTTCCCACCAGATTCAGCAATTCATCCATGATCAGCGATTTTTCTTGTTCCAGCAGACCATTGGTTTTCATGGCTTCAATTTTATGACAAAAATCAACTTCCGCGGTGAAACGGGATTCCTCATCAACGGTCTTGTTTCTAAACTGAACATGGGCCTGGTGTGTGATGCGTAAGGCTTCCGCAAGGGATACCGGCACGGCTTCGACAGCATTGAGGAATGCGGAGATGGTTTCTTTTTCTGAAACGAGGGTATCCATGTGCCGTCCTTTTTCCACCAGCACACCAATGACCGAAGACAAACCATGTTCCTGAAGGAACTGTTCAATCTGTCCCGTACACCACCGGGTATTGCGTTCGTTTTCCGGGTTGTGATTGAGACGGATTTTGTGCAATTGCGGCCAAAGATCCCAAGCCACATCAAACTGTTTGGCATCAGACAGTTTATCATGCAGACTGTTGATCACCAGCATCGGCATCATCGGCGGAAGACGGAAAAAATTTTCTGTGTAATTGATTCGGGTATATTTGTTTTTCCTGAAAACTTCTTTTCGTGCTTCCTGTTCCATTCCCTCATCAATCCAACCAGCATCCCATTCGCCTTGATAAGAGGTGAGTCCCTGTTTATGCGATCCCATTTCCGCAATGTGATGATGGAGGCCTTGCGGAGGATTTTTCAGGGCCTTTGGCATGCCTTTGGACGCAATTTCATAATTCATGGTGAAGGGATTGAGACGTTCATGAATGTCTGTGATTTTATCAAGCATCGGCACATTCACCCCGATACGATGCTGTAGTGTGTCCAGAAATTTAGGAATATCGAGGGTCATGCTCCTGAAAAAGAAGGGAAAAGACTCCATGATTCTGAAAAATTGTTTGAACGGCAAAATCCCTCTCTTACTGGCTTTATTGAGCGTTTTACTAAGCAGAAACAGCAGGTTTTCCATTTCAAACAGCATCGGCGAATTGAGGGTGATGATGGCTTTGATGCTGTTCATGAAGCGTGGACGATGCACACATTCCAGAGTGGCTTTGATCAGGGACAAAATACCGCCCATGCTGTGTCCCATCAAGATCACCTGTGGGGCACCGGATTGTTCCCTTGCCAAATCAATCGTGCTTGTCAGATGGGATTCCGCAAAGACATCCAGATTGGCGTTATTGTCATGCCTGTCATGATCCAGAATAAACAACCTGTTTCCGTTTTTTGCCAAATGGTAATCCATACTGTCAAGGCCCTGTAGATGAAAACTGTAGTAATTGGAAGTGTAGCCATGAAACAGACAGACAGGAGACTGGTTTTTGATTGTTACCGGAATTATTTCCCAAATTTTGATGGAACGCATGCCATACCAGGAGATCCTGTGAATGTGGATCGCCTCAATGTATTCAGGGATTTTTGTTCCATCAGGATGTTGATCTTTTAAGATTTCTGTTCTGACGGTTTTGTTGAAATAGGGAAATTCGCGCTGTTCCGGATCATCAATCACTCCGGTTAGTGGAATCGCTTTCACCAGATTTTCCAGCATTTCAAAACTGGCCTGCTGTCGGAGGTGTAAGGGAATTTCGTTAAAATTGGGATAGATGTTGACCAGTTTCAGAATTTCCCACAGATCTTTTCTCGATTTCAAATAAAAACCGTTGTCCCGTTTGATGAGAAAGCCCTGACCGGTTTTGGCCTCAGGGGAATAAAAATGATGTTTATGCAGATAACGATAAATTCGGTCCAGCGTGTATTGCGGATGCCTGTTTTCTGTCACTGTGATGATGCGATGGAATGAATTTCCATCAGCCGTACAGCCAAGAGCCAGGAGTTGATAGATCCGGTGGGATAACTCCCGCAGTTGCATGCCTTCTGTCTTAAACATAGTTTTATCTCCCGGTTAAAGTTTTTGTTTGAGTTATCGCATGATTTTGTTTCGAACCTGTTGATAGATGATATCCATGATTTCCAGAAAAGAATTATCCCGATTCCAGAAGGCTGGATAATCTCCCTGTTTTTTAATCAAGCCACCCACAATTTGAGCTGGACTGGACGGCTCAAACTGTGGAAATTTTTCGGTGGAACGCCAGAACGTTTTCAGCGTCAGGTCTGGTGGGAGTTCCACCGCATGAACGGGCGTGAACCGATGGAGCTGAGGCACAATTTCCAAATTATTGGAATCATCATCCATTCTGGCAGACAACGCCTGACCCAACGGAGTTTTCATGAGGCGGTCGCGCAGTTCCTGCCGGGGCAATCCTCTCAATTCAAACAGCAGCAGGGGATCATGATCCAGCAGTTCAGCAATTTTGTAATAAACCCCGGCGACATGTTTGCAGGGATTCATATAATCAGGACAGGAACAGGAGGTTGAAAAATCATCCCGTGACTCCGGCAACAGCGGAAATCCCTGTCTGGAAAACACCTCCTGAATGCCATCGGGCACTTCCCCCAGAATCAACCGGGTGATCCAGGCGGCATTGCGCCCCAGTTGTTCAATGAGATCATCCCAGTCACGTCTGGCGATAATGCCCATCTGAATGCTCACAGAATATTGAGGTTCCCTGTAGATTCCATAATTTGGATTGGTGTTGCCACGAATCCGGGCTGTCACCATATTCCGCTCAATGTTGAAGGACATAATCCTGTTTGAAGCAAGACAGGATTTGCCGCGCTTGAGGTGATTTTCTTCCATGAGGTCTTCAAGGGCTTTGATGAAGCGTTTTCCCCACCAGCTTTTTGAAACTTTGGCCATAATTATTCCATCATTGCGTCTTTGCTCAAGCGAATCAATCTGCGGAATGATTCATTATCCAACTCTGTCAACCAGGATTCGTCACTGCCGACAATGGAATCCGACAATTGCTTTTTGTCTTCCAGAAGTTTATCAATCCGTTCTTCCAGAGTTCCCACCGTAATGAACTTATGCACCATCACTTTTTTGGTTTGTCCAATCCGGAACGCCCTGTCTGTCGCCTGATTTTCCACAGCCGGATTCCACCATCGGTCAAAGTGGAAAACATGGTTGGCCCGTGTCAGGGTGATGCCAACCCCACCGGCCTTGAGCGACAGAATAAACACTCCGGGCAACCCGCTTTCCTGAAACTCTGCGATCATGCTCTCCCGACGTTCCCGAGGGACCTGCCCGTGAAGATACCAGGTCGGAATATGATGATCCTTGAGCAATTGTTCCAGTTGCGCTCCGATTTCTGTGAACTGGGTGAACAACAGCAGGCTTTCCTCATTGTCCAGAATTTCATGGACCATCTCAGTGAGACGCTCAAGTTTTCTTGAACGATCCGGCGCGAATTCACTGCCATCTTTCAGAAACTGCGCAGGATGATTGCAGATCTGTTTGAGTTTGATCAGGGTCGATAAAATCAGCCCTTTCCGCTGGATGCCTTCCGTATCATCCAGAGCTTCCTGGACCTCATCCACGACATTCTGATACAAGGATGCCTGTTCCTTGCTCAGGGTGCAGAATATTTTCTGTTCCACTTTATCCGGCAGATCCTTGATGATGGATTTGTCTGTCTTCAGTCGTCTCAAAATGAATGGTTCAACCAGTTTTTTGAAAAGCTTCAATTGCGCTTTGTCATCATTTTTCTGGATCGGTAGTTCAAAATTGGTCTTGAAATGATTCTGGTTGCCTAAATATCCCGGATTCAAAAAATGAAAAATTGCCCAGATATCGAGCAGTCTGTTTTCAATCGGAGTCCCTGTGAGCGCGGTTCTGCGGGGGGCCTGAAGCTTAAAAATTGATTTTGCCTGCTGGGACTGTGGATTTTTGATGTTCTGGGCCTCGTCAATCACAATCCTGTGCCATTGAATGGTTTCCAGCAACTGAAGGTCTTTTCTGGAAAGTGTGAAGGAGGTGATGACGGCATCCACCTGCTGGCATTTCTGTTCAAACACGTCCTTGTCCTGCACCCGCTGTAGGCCATGATGCACCATGATCCTAAGCGATGGCGCAAACCGTTCCATTTCCTTTTTCCAGTTACCCAGCACAGAAGTCGGCGCGATCAGCAATGTTGGCCTGACCCTTCCAGTTTCCCGTTCATGGAGCAACAACGCAATGATCTGGATCGTTTTACCCAGTCCCATATCGTCTGCCAGACAGGCGCCCATATTCAGGGTTTCGAGGTAATTGAGCCAGGAAAGCCCGCGTTTCTGATATTCCCTGAGTTCGCCCTTCAAGCCTGCGGGCGTTTCCATCAATTGCATGCCTGATTTATTGGACAAACCACGCATCAGATGTTCAAGATCCTGATCCAGTTCGATTTCCAGTTGATCTTCTTCTACCACAGAACGTTTGAGCAGATCCATAAGGGAAATGGAAGCCTCCTCGTTGCCGTTATTATTCCACAGATCCAGCATTTCCTGCATCAGGTTCCGGTCCAGTTCAATCCACTCTCCGCGGAAGCGGACCAGAGGCGTTTTGGCCTGCACAAGAGCCTCCCATTCGTCAGGACTCACCACTTCCCCACCAATTGAAAGCTGATATTTGTAGCGGGCAAGTGAATGCAGATTGAAATAACCACTGGCCATTTCCTGTTTTTGGGGAACAACGCTTTTGGCTTTCAAGCGCAGTTTTGCGCGTTTTTTTCCTTCGGGAGTCCACCAGGTCGGAATAATCACCTTGTAACCGGATTCCTCAAGAACCTTGGAAGTTTCCTTCAGAAATGAAAACGTTTCCTCAAGCGTCAGCATCATGTTTCCCGGCAGGCCATTTTGCAGTCCATCCCATAATTTGGGATAAATCCGTGAAGCGGAACCGAGTTGGAGTAAAATGTCTTTTTCAAAATGCTGTCCAAAATATTTTTTAAACTCTCCCTGCGCTTTATTTTCAAATTTCCAGTATTCCGCCAGTGGAACCTTGAGCGACGGATCTTTGCGAGATTCCACCAGAAATTCGAGTTCCCATTGATCGGGGTCCTCATCCTTTGCGGAGTGTAGACGAAAACATAGCACAAACAGCGGATTGGTCTGAATGGAAAACAATTGTTTTTTCCAGGTAAACCATTGCCTGTGCCATTCTTTCCATAATTCACCGGCATAAACAGTGAGGTTGTTTTTTCTGGCGTAAGGGTCGTTGACATGAGTCACAGTGTTGGACGGAAGACATTTTTCCAGAAAGGTGCCGTCTGTCATTTGATGAATTTTTTGAGGGAATTTGAGCTGACGTATTGTTTGCTCCAGGCCAATTTCAAAAAATTGACTGACCACCGCTTTGGCCTCAGAAAGATTGTGCGCTGAATGGGGATTCTGGTTGCCGGCCCTGCAAACAGGAGGCATGCATGAACTCAATTGTACAAGGAGTTCCTCAAAATCCGGCGTCAGCAAATCCCACCCGGGACTGAAGCCCATTATTTTTTTTGACGCGTTTTTGGGTTCCTCAAAAATACGTATGGAGGGGATGTATTGATCTTTGTTCAGCAGGGTCTGAAGCTGTTGACTGAGATGATGCCAATACCTGAAATCTTCTCCCAGCCTGACATCGTGAGGACTGTACCGGCTTAAAAAATGTATTTCCCGCAGAAGAGCCAGCATATCTTCAGGAAAGATCCCCCAAACCTCAAACCACATCCATGATTGTGGTTCCGGCATCGGCAGGGCAGATAGTTCCACCAGATCCAGCGAAGGCAACGGACGATTGTCTGAAGCAGGCAACAGAATGAATCCGGTTTTCGCGGTTTGATCAATCCAGTCCAGCAACTCTTTTTTTACGCACAGAATTTCCCTGAACAACCAGAGCAGGCCTTCTTTGTTGAGACATCCCGGATGCAACGCTCCATGGTTTCCCGCAGGACTCCAGATTTCCGTCTCAACCCAAAGCATCAATGAGCCCTCATTGTCAAAGGAATTGGTGTTTTCCGAAATCCATGTTCCATGAAAAATATTCATACGAAAAAGACTGAATCAAGAGGGTCAGAAATTCAATTTCAGGAAAAATCAACATTTTAAAAATCACAGAACTGCCAAGCAAAACAGAATCACGCAGATTGGTCAAACCATAATTAGTCGCTGTCGCGAAATTGTGTTTTTGTGTCAACCCGACACCTGTGAGAGTTCTTTAACTTCTCGGGTTGCTGATTTCACGTATTCATGAAAATTCTTTCAGGATAGGGGGGTTTTTGAATTCAGGCACGTGCGCATCTGTTCATATTTCTACTTGTGTCTCTCACCAGATTATTTAGTCTGAATATCAGATATTCTGATTTAGGAGGTGAATATGAGTGAGATCACAATTACAGAGATTTCGAGGAATTTGTCAGATTTTATTAACAGGGTGACTTATCGGGGAGAATACTTCACGATTTTACGCGGGAAAAAAGCTGTAGCGGAAATTCGTCCAGTTCCTTCCGGGAAAACCTTGGGGGACATGAAGCGTATTCTGAACGCATTACCCCAATTATCCCCTCAGGAAATTGAATCTTTTGAGCAAGATCTGGAAAACATCCGCAAAGAAGGAAATCGTGAAATGTTGGGAGATCCATGGGAGTGATTGTGGATACGAACATTTTGATGGCTATCAACGTAACTCGATACACTTTTGTATTCAATAACTTAGCTCTTCGTTTTTAGGATGCCCGCAAGATTTGCTTATACATGTGTTTCTTCTGTAAGAGCACAGGGTTGTTTAATTTTCAGTTTGGCATGGTGGGTAGGTTGGGTAGAACGAAGTGAAACCCAACAAAACTCGAAGGGTTTCGCTAAGGCTCTACCCATCCTACGCATCCTTTTTTGGAAAATTAAACGACCCTGGTAAGAGCATACCTTGTGAGTGCTCAGTCATACCAGATTACTGTATCGGCTTAAATTGGTAGCCAATAAAAAGACAACCCGCAAAGCACAACGCACGCAACTGGACTTTGAAGTTTTAAAAGAATAATCAGGGAATACTCTCCAGAATTTCATACAGATGCGTGCCATCCCGATAATCTTCTTTCATCAGAAGTTGATGTGTTGAATCAATCACAATGGTTGTGCCCATGGTGGCCTCCATGGAGGTTAACAACTGCTGATGCGTGTCTGCCAACGTGGTAAACGTGTTTCCGGCATAGCCATTGGACACCATATTTTCATGAACATCCGCAACAGAACCTGACACATAATCCACCAGAACAAAACGGGCTTGAGGAAAATGTGGTGCTACCTGAGAGCGCATGTGGTCGGCATGACTGTTACAAATCGGACACCACATCGTGAAATACAGAACAATGGCGTTGTGGTTTGAAAAGAGATCTTCCACTGAAACCACATTTCCCTGAGCATCCGTAAAAAACTTTCCTGCCAGTTTCTGATCCCAGAAGGAAGTGGAAGAAACAGACTGTTTTTCAGAAACAGTGTGGTCTGTTCGACTGGGAAGCATATCATCCATAGTGTCGCCACAGCCTGTGGTTAAAACAAGAGTCATAAGAAATAGAAAATTTTTACCAGAAAACATAAGACATCCCCCAGGAAAGAATATCAGTGGAAGGAAAATTAAAGCCCTCATGATCCTGCTTTAAGGTATGGTTCCAACTCAAACGTGTACTCCATGCTCGCATGACATTGGCAAAGGCAACGGTGAGACTCCGGGAGTTTTTTCTAAAGCCGGAAGTCGGATCGGTTTGTTGATCGATGTGTCCCTGCTTTTCCTGAAGACTGGCCTGTGCCAGCGTGAATGTCAGCGAGTCCAGAGAGTCCATAAAATAGGTATAGCCGAACGATAAGGATCCCAGAAAACTGTCTCCCGGTTGTTTATCATAAGGCGTCACATACTCTCCATATTCCCGATTGACCGGACGTTTCAGGGACTTTCCATAGGTGAGCAACAGCGACATATTCCAGGGATAGATTGTTTTTTCCAACAGGATGTTCCCCTCCAGTCGATAAAAACCACGACCTGTCACATCAAAACTGTCATTGACCTGATCAAACGGAGATATTCCTGTAGGAAGGGTCAGCGTCAGGCCATAATACAAGGCAGGTTTCAGGTCTGCCAGACTATAGATTTTCCACACACAAGTCACATTCTCAAAGGTTTCATACCAGAGACTCCATTTGGTATCACCCACACCCTGTGTCTGACTGTCTATTCCTGAATAATGATTGTCATTCCACACATACGGAAGACTCATAGCGGTTTGCCAGTTGTCCCCCAGGCGATAAGCCGCTCCTGTATTCAACCGGAACTGCCTCAACCCGGAATCCGGTGGATCGGATCGCCATTTCCCCTGTCGGTCCCAGAAGCCGTCATACTGCTCGACATCCAGCGAAATATCCAGCATGGCGCTGGAGAACTTGGGCATCACCAGGGCGGAGGCTGACCCGCCACCACAACACGAGGCGGCCCAAAGTTTTGTGTGTGAAACGATTCCCGACAATGACAGGATTGCCAGCAAAATTGGCAGAAATCGAAGTCGATTGTTGAACATTTGAAACTCCCCGAACAGAACCATGTTAAGAAACAACAAAAGAATAAGTTGTAAAGCTTGCTCGTGCCCTACGTCCCGTGGGGCACGTTATCCCTCAGGCGAAGCTCTGCTTCGCACCCACCGGAGGTGGGTCATGGAACGGTTACGAACGGGACGTTCGTAACCAGAAAGTTTTCAGGGCGTTACCGTAAAGGTCGCATAACCATTGGTTCCGGAGACAGCGGCACCATCGGTTGTTTTCTGTTCATTGTTGACCGTGAGTTTGAGGTAAATACTTCCGGAGGTGCCGGTGGTGAGACCTGACAAACCGGAAATGGTCCAGATTCCGTTTCCGGCTTCGGTCATGGTGGACCAGGTGCTGGCATCGGTTGAAGCCTGAAGCACAATGCTGCTGATCGCCAACTGGGAAGAGGTGCCGGAATTCAGTGTTGAACTGCTGGTCACGGTTGGAAAACTCATCATGCTTTCCTGAGTCGCCAGAAACACCTTGAAGGTATGATTTCCGGTTGCTCCTGACAGGGCATTCTTGAACAGATACCAGCTTCGACTCGCGGAGGTTGACATGGAGATGATCTTGTCCTCAATCCCTTTCAGCGTACCTCGAACCGTATCGCCCATGGACATGCCGACATTCGGATAAAAGGACACCGCTTCGCTATTGACCGTTGCCGTCAGTTTCCAGTATCCCATGGAGGTTCCATCGCTCATGGAAGACGCCATTAAATAATAGACAGTGCAATCATACTGACTGGTAGTGCTGTTCAGCGTACAGCCGGCTTGAGGCGAACTGTGACTCATGCTGGACATAGTCATCATGAGCTTGAGGGTCGGCGTGTAACTGGTAACAGCCTGTCCAGTCACACGATCCAGAACCTGAAGTGAGAACATTGTTTTTCCCTGCATCGCGCCCATGGTTCCGGGAACATACACAATCCTGTATGTTGTACTTAAAGCGGTTTTGGCAAAGGCGGGCTGACCAATCTGGTCTGCGGTTAGACCCACAGTGGCCGTATTGTCATTAAAATATTTCAGCAACGCCACCTCATATTGATTCTGGACATCTACGGCCAGTGTGGTCGTTCCAACGGTCAAGGCTGTGGTGCTTAGCGTTCCATCCAGCGTTCCATCACTCAAATCCTTCCCTAAACCATTCAACAGGGCACCCTGACTGGAAGCCTCAGTGACCAGAGTCCGGGTGAGTTGAGAAAAGGCGTTGGCCCGCAGTTTTGCTAACGCCAGGGTTGTGGCCTCTTCTGTGGCCGAAACAGAGGTGTCGGGAGTGAATCCAAACGCAGTTTCAAACGCGGTAGTGGCCGCTGTCAGTTTTTCAGTGGAGGTTCCAGAGCCTGTCCAATTGGAAAAAGCGGTGGCAAGCACAGTGGATGCGGGAGTAATCCGGACAATCAGCTTATCCGCGGTCAAAGTATCCGGTGCCAGCGTTAATTTCAGGGGATAGGTGGTGTCGAGTTCTACAGTGGAAGTGGCGACACCATCGGTATAGGAGCCTGAACTGACCGAAAAAAACAGAAGACCTGAAACAGAGGATTGCGGAATGTCGACTTCAAAAACTCCGTCTGTGATATCCACAGGGCCGCCAACACGCTGGTAGTCTTCATTCAGAACCTCCAGTTTACCAGCAGAAATCGCGGGAAGAGTTGATCCGGTTACCGTGTAGGATGGAGTCGAAGAGCTATCCTTGTCATCATCCTGACTACAGGCAGAAATCCCCAGAAGAAGAACAAAACTTAAAAAAAGAATGCTGGCCTTGTGAAATTCAAACATAAAAACCTTTCTCAAACAATAGAGTGATTTTGAAAAAACAGGATCAGGCACAAGTGTTGATAAAGCCAAGCTGGGCGTCAAAGTGCCTTAAACAAACATTACCCTACAGAACCAGAGAAAAAGGCCCTTCAACGGCATAAAAGCTGATTTACGCATGATTACGGTTGAAACAGAATCCGCTGGTTCAGAGAGTCGCAATGAATGAAAAATAAAAGATGAAACAGGGATCAGGCAACAGGGGGAGCGCGGGATTGATGAAGAGGGATGATTCTGACAACAATAAAGGACGGATCAAAGGCGATTTCCCCTGACCGCAACAATACAGGAGCAATGAACGAGGCCATTGCCAGGGACAAAGCATGTCCCAGACATAATGGACAATCATGTCCCTGATGATCTTGATAATCAGAGTCTGGAACAGGAGGTTGGGAAGGAATGGAAACCAGATGTTGACCACACAGGCTGTCCTGGCCCAACAGCGCGAGAGTATGAGCGAACTGCCGGGACATATGGTACCCCGGCATAAGCGCAAAGGCCGTCAGCAACCATAGAATCAGGTTACCTGCGATGATTTTCCGGAAAATACGGTGCTTCACGTTTTGACTGGATTTAAAAGAGGATGAATGAATCAGGGGGACAAGATTGATCTTCTTCCTTTCCCATCAAGGATGTACTGAATGTTCTTGGGTGCGCTTTATCAATTTTCTCAAACAATTAATCAAGATTATTTCTCGACAGCACCTCACTCATTTTTTGCCTCTGATCGTAAAAAATCCACGCAAGCCCATTTCCCCTAACGTGACCACTTTGTGATTTCAAAATGGATTATTGCTGTTATAGGGTTCGACCTCTTTGCCTTCCATAAAAAAACCGGCTTCAGCGATTTCATTGGTTTTTTGTTCAATATGAAATGCACCAGTCACCCAAACTGGAAAGAACATAAAATCCGAGGAAATTGCCTGTTGCATGTTAACCATCACAATCTGGTTAGGTGGCGGTGGCGGAACATGGATACAGGCTCCCAGAGTGGGAACCAGAAGAAATTGACTCACCGTGTTGTCATCCCCCTCCAACGGAACAATATAGCCTGGCAGACGAACCAGTTTTCCCCGCAGGTTTTTAAGGGCGTCAGTGGCCTGGCCCGTCTTGACATTCAATTCCTGGAGCATTTTCCACTGAATGGTCAGTTTGGGGATGGCCAGGGCGGTTAAGCCAACTCCCAGCAAAAGGGTCAGTATAAGCATGATACGGATATATTTCATAACACTCTCAAAAGTTCAGATTAATACATCAGGATCACAACCTGATGGTCAACCCGTCAATCAGTGATTGACGATAGGCTCGCCAGGCGGGAATCCCGCCCATCAGTAAACCTGAGCCTGTCACCAGGCACAGGATAGCCACATCATAAAGCGACAACAGACTCAACGGGATAAAAAACCCCATTCGTTGTTCAATCAGGGGCAAGACCAGAAGTAGCAACAGATAAAGTAGCAACACGCCAAGAAGGCATCCCAACACACACAGAAGACCCGCTTCACTGACCAGCAACACAAAGATATGAATGGGACGGGCACCCACGGATCGCAATATAGCCATTTCTCGTCTTCGTTCATTCAGCGAGGTGAGAATGTTGGTCAGCATCCCGAATAAACCAATAAGAACCACAAACGCCGAAATCGTTCTCAACGCTGTTTCCGCCATACCCACCAGACTCCATAACTGCTGTAATGCCACTCCGGGAAGAATGGCCAGCAGTGGCTCTTCACGGTATTCATTGATGTCCCGTTGCAGACGGAAAGTGAGGATTTTCGATTTCACTCCCACCAGAAAGGCCGTAATGTTTTTGGGCTCCAGTTTCATTCGGAGTACCTGATCGACTGAAATTTCCTCACCGGAAACTGGCGGTGCTCCGGATTGCCAATCCACATGCATCGCCTCAATTCCTTCCAGACTGACATGAATGGTGCGGTCCACCGGGGTTCCGGTTTTTTCCAGAATTCCCACGACCTGAAAGGGTTTGTCTTCATGATTTAAAAAACCCACTTCACCAATTCCGTGTGTGAGCACTATCTTTTGTCCCGGACGATAACCCATTTCCCGGGCCACATCAGCTCCGAGTACGGCATCGAATACATTCTCAAACACGGCACCTTCCGCCAATTCCAGCGAGCGTTCCCGACTGTAGCGATAGTATTTGAAATAATCCTGATTGGTTCCCATCACCCGGAATCCATGATGCGAGTCACCAAGAGAAATCGGGACAGTCCACGCGACTTCAGGTCGTGAGGCCAGTTCACGGTAACTTTTCCAGGAAATATTGTTGGTGGCATCCCCGATTCTGAAGACAGAATACAGCAGCAGTTGGACAGGACCGCTTCGTGCGCCCACAATCAGATCCGTTTTAGAAATAGTGTTGGAAAAACTTTCACGAGCGCCCTGGCGGATGCGTTCCACCCCCAACAGAAGCGTCACACTCAGCGCGATGGCTGACAAGGTCAACAGGGCAGTCACCCGCCTGTTATAGAGACTTTTCAAAGCAAGGATCAGGGTTGACATAGTTTTCCTTCAAATCAGTTAAGGTCGTGCGGCCCGGTTTAAATCCGCCAGAATCACAGTCCGATCAAACTGGGATGCCAGTGAAGAATCGTGACTGACAAAAATCAGGGTTGTTTTGGATTGCTGACATTCTTCAAACAACAATTTCAAAAAGGCCAGACGGGTATCCGCGTCCAGAGCCGAGGTGGGCTCATCGGCAATCAGAATTTCCGGACTTCCCAGCAACGCTCTGGCAACAGCGACCCGTTGTTGTTGACCGACACTCAGTTCCGTGACAGGAGTTGCCAGCAGTTTATCTCCGGTCATTCCCAGATCAGCCAGCAGTCTTTCCGCTTCACCAACCAGATTTCCCGAACGTGTGATCGCCCTGGTCTTTCGATTCTGGGAAAACCGTGAGGAAAGCAGTACATTTTCCACCACAGAAAGATAGGGCAGAAGATTGAACATCTGAAATATAAAACCAATATGCGCGGCACGAAAGGTATCTCTGCGTGAACCTCTGAGTTCATTCAGTTTTTGTCCCAATACAGTGATTTCTCCCGACTGAGGCTGTAACACTCCGCCAATCAGTCCCAGCAAGGTTGTTTTTCCACTTCCACTGGGACCTTTGATAAAAACTCGCTCTTCCCGTTCAATGTCAAATTGCGGGATATCGAGTGTTGGTTGTGCGGGTTCCTTCCAATAAAACTGAAGGTTTTGTAATTGAATAATGGGCTGAGAAGAGTCCATTGGCTGTCCTTGTGTGAGATGGTTATAAAAGATGGAATGGTTACGAACGGGCCGTTCATAACCAGAAAGCTTTCCATGCTATTTTTGAAGGCTCCTCAAGGAATAAAACGGATGACGGGTGCTTGAGGTGTCAAGGTTTGGGCCGACTGATGCTGTGGCGTGATCAATTGTAACTTCAATTTTTGAGTGTTGGGAAATACCTGAAATATTTTAACAGGGATCTCTGTAATTTTTTCCGGAGACGCACAGTCAAACTGGTAATTCACATGAAATTCAGCATGACCGCCTTCTTCCTCCTGATGATCCGCATCCTCTTCATGGTCACTATGATGATCCGCATCCGCATCCTCTTCATGTTCACTATGGATCAGTTCTGACTTTGCGGACACCACCCTGCACTTCCCTTTGGGGGAAAGATCAAACATCTTTCCGGGATTTTCCAGAGTTTGGTTAGCCTGTCGCACTGCGTCTTTCTGTTCAGGAGTGGACGGTTCATACTCAAAGCCAACGATGTTCATTCCCGGAGTGTGCAGTTCTATCATCAATTGATTGTCATCCATCGCGACATTCAATTCGCCGATGCCATGTTCATGCGTTTCCTGTTGCCGATGTTCCTCCTGCCGCTGTTCTTCGGCTTTTAAGATTCCTGTTGATGAAGCTGAGAAAATGCAGGTCATAACGATAGCTAGAAGCATCCATTGTTTCATAAGTTCCTTTCATTAACTTAATAAAAGCGTGGGACGGACCGTCCCGCAGGTTTGGTAATTCAAATACTGGTTTTGCTGGTAAATCAGCGGAGATAAGAAGAAGGCGGTGGAGCTCGTGGTTGTGCTGAAGGAAAGATGGTTTCGGAGCCGGGTGGATCCTGATCGGGAATAAGGACAATGCCGATAATTGTCAGAAAAACAGGAGGCAGGCTGAGGGCCGCATGACCGCTGTTCAACGGGCTTATAACCAGCATACAGATGGTGCAATCATCATGAACGTGATGGTCCTCATGTTCATGGAACGCGGATTGTAAAATCAGGAAAGTGATCAGAAAAATGGCCAGAATAGCCAAAACATAGTGTTTTTCTGAGGTTCGTGATTCCTGGTAACTATTCATAAAAGCTCGGCAGTGGTAAGTTCTCAGCTTTCAGTTCTCAGTTTTTTTTGAACCGATTGAAATTATTATTATTTATATATAAGCCTAAAAGTTTATTTGAAAGTTTGATATTCAGAAAATTTTTAATTTCAATAACTTACTAAAAACCGAAGGCTGGTAACTGAAAACTTACAACTCTTGAGATAAAAGGGACGTTCATGTTGTTCAGGGCGTGCGTTCATATAAGGCACGCGCAGTTTTACCTGATGTTGAGAATCATGCAATTGAAATTGCATATCTTGATTTTACTAAAGTCCTTCATTAGAACTCACTCTCAGTTGTCAATGACTGGTATTATTAATATTCACCATAACCCTGAGGTTCTATGAAAAACAAACTGATTTTATTCCTAATCGCTGGAGTCATTCTGTCATTTTCATCATTACAGGCTGAGGAAGGCGTCACACCTCAAAAAATTACCTTTGGTTCAGTTCTGGCTCTGAAAGGAAAAGCGCAGGGACTTGGGCAGGGCATGAAAGACGGGCTGGATGCCGCGTTCAATGGACAAAAAATCAAGGGGCGCGCCATTGAACTTCTTTATGAAAATGATTTTTATGAACCCCCCAAAGCTGTGGAAGGAACCAATGCGCTTATTCAAAAAGGTGTATTTCTGATGATCGGCAATGTCGGCACACCAACAGCGGGCGCCACGCTTCCCATTCTTGCTGAACATAATGTTCCAGCCGTAGGATTTTTTACCGGTGCGGGATTGCTAAGGCCGGCCAAAGGTCCGGCTGTTAATTATCGCGCCAGTTATATTCAGGAAACTGCCGCAGTGATCAGCGAAGGAATCGCCAACGGCTTAAACCCATCCCAAGTGTGTGCTTATGTCCAGAATGACGCTTATGGAATGTCTGGAATCACCGGAGTGAAACTGGCAATGCAAAAAGCCAATGCCCCCAAAAACATGCTTGACGCCTATGATGCTATCCTGAATCTGACAGGAGATGAACCGGAACGGAACAATATAGGCCCGGTCGGAGTCTATGTGCGAAATACCAATGAAGTTCGTCCGGGGTATGATTCCTTGAAAGCCTGGGAAAAAAAGAGCGGAAATAAATGCAAACTGGTGGTCACTGTGGGGGCCTATGGCAATATCGCTCATTTTGCCAGACATGCGAACGCCGTCAATAATGAAGGCTGGATCGTCTCAGCGGTTTCCTTCACAGGCGCGGATAATTTCCGGGAAGATCTGGAAAAATACAAGGCGACTGACAGAATTATCATGACCCAGGTTGTGCCACTGCTGGATTCTAATTTAGCCATTGTGAAAGAAGCCAAATCAGCGCTTGGAGCAAACTTTGGTTTCGTTTCACTGGAAGGGTATATCGTGGGAAAAATGACTCTTAAAATTTTTGAAAACATGCCAGGTGACTTGACGCGCAAAGGATTTTTGGATCAGGCCAGAAAATCAAAATTTGATCTGGGTGGAATTAAAATTGATTTCACTGGAAATGGCTATCAGGGTTCAGATCTGGTGGTTCCAAGTTATCTGACAGCCTCAGGTTATCTGCCTGTAGATGCCGCGGTTTGGAAAAAAATGCTGAATTAGTTCGAGGTTGATAATCATGCCACAGAGACTCAGAGACACGGAGACTTTTTGAAAAAATCGCAGTATTTCAGTAAAATAAACCTTGTTTTATCCATCTTTATTAAAAAATTCTCTGTGGCACTGTGTCTCTGTGGCAAAAAAAACGTAAGTGTTCAGCTTTCAGTATTCAGCTTTCAGTGTTTATGCGCCTCAGAAGCCTTATGACTCAATAGCAGAAAATATCGTTTGGCCTCCAGGCCTTGAGAATACCTGAAAACTGATAGCTGACGGCTGAAAGCTTACAAAAAAACAGGGTAACAACTCGAGTCTCGCAACCAGAAAAGATATGAAGCGACAGCGATTATTCTGTCGTTTTGGGCGCAATGACCAGGTATCGGGTGGAGGGGCAGGTTTCAGCGTCCGCATGAAGGAGATCCAGAGTTACAGCATCGTATATCTGGATGTTGGCGCCAAAATGTTTTTCAAAGCTTTTTCGGATTTTTTGCAGGGGAGCCAGGTACCGTAGATGTTTGCCTTCATACGTGATACGGAGTTCTCCTTTCATTTTACTGAGATTGATGATCTCACTTTCCTGATACATCCGTTGATCTTTTTCTACCAGTCTCGGATTTCTGAGAGAAATCACATCCTCTTCAAATAAAACATTGGGATACCAGCGCACATGATCTGTGGTGATGAAATCTCCAATAAAATATCCGCCCTGTTTTGTGAGTCGGGCACTTTTTTCGATGGCGGCATCCAGCATGGTTGATGGCATGTATTGAAAAACGTTCAAACCCGTGAAGGTAATATCCCATTGGGATGTTTCCTCCATTTCCAGAAAATCACAGGCTTTTGCGTGGATATGCCTTGAGGCTTCTTTGACCATGGCTTCTGAAATATCAACACCCAGCATGTTTTCGTAAGGAATTTGATAGATTTCCAGTAAATGTTCTTCCACCACGCCAGTTCCACAACCGATTGAAAGAAAACTGGAGGTTGTGATATCAACCCCGAATTTCTGAATAAAAAAACTGAAATATTGTTTCATGAAGTCATTCAGGCAGGGTTTGCCGATGATCTCATCATAAAGTTCCGCATAAGTATGAAAACGATCTTCCTCTTTCTGATCCTTGATCAACGCATTGAATTGAAGGGCCGCAATCCGAATCAGTTTTTCCCGGAGGTCATGCCATGTATTGAAATCCTGAACATGGCGGGTTTCGTTGACGATACCCAGAAGCAGATTTTTGAGGGCATCCCACTGTTGGATGTCAAATAGAACAGGGGCGCCTGTGCCTGTTTCTGTGTTGGCGTTATCCAAATTAAGGATGGTATCCATCCAGTTATTTAATTTTTGAGCAACAGACATGAGTTTCTGCTTATGATCATGAGTCCTTTCAAGGGAATCATATAGCTCAGCGAATTTCCTCAATTCCCAGATTATCAGTTTCCATGAGGAAACGCTGGTCACACACCCTTCGGAATCAATGAATTTGTTGACATCCTCCATCAACCAATCCCAATTTTTTGAAGAAAAACATTCCTGAATCAATTGGTCGAGATCCCGGTCCAGCAACCGTCCTGCTGATTGAGCTCTACGTACCCGTTTGATCAACTCAACACGATCCCGCAACCAGGTCATGAAATCAGGTTCGAGAATGGTTTCGCGTCGCTTGATCTGATCATCAGGCAGCGCATAGAACATTCCGCCATCGACCCGCAGAATCTGCTTTTTTTCAAGATCAAAAACCCTGGCGTCCCCTGTGATATTCGGATTCTGTTCAGGTGTTCCATAGATGTGTAAACTATAGAAAAATTGTTCTGGAACCGGATTTCCCAATTGATGCACAAGATCGTGATTCACTTTCAACAGTGATCCGGGAGAGACATTTTCTCGTAATACGGTTCTGAGTTTTCCATCATTGAGTTTGAATACCGAGTGTTCCGCATTGCCATAAACCTGAACACAGCCCCACTGGGTATAGCCATGATCGTGTATCGCTGAAAAATCACCGGGGCACCAGGACATGGCCATGATCTCGAAAAAACCGCCATTGTGAATCAACATGCGGCCATAACTGTCTTGCGCTGGATGATCAAAGGTCGACCAGGGTTTGAGATCATCAGTTTGTACTTTGGCTTCAAGGATGATTTCAGCCAGCCGATTGGTGTTCATTTGCTGTTCTGTTTCAATGGCAGTGACAATGAATTGGAGTGAAGAAGGTAGTTTGGGGAGTTCCAAGGCTGATGTTGTCATCGTTGTTCCTAGTTTAATATTTGATTCATTGATGGTTTAGACCTCTCTTCCCTCATGTTTCTGGAAAATTCAATTTTTTATTCAACAAAAACAAATACCCACAGAATCCATTTGTGGCCTGATGTATAGCGTTCAGACCACTGACATCAGCTTGATCAGACGTGTTCCATATATTTTGAAGTCAGGGTTCTCAACAGAATTCGGGCCAGCTCCGGTTCTTCGGACATCAATTCATAGAGATCATCCTGTTCCAGGCGAAAGACATGGGTTTCTTCCATGGCAATGGCGGTGTATGGCATGATTTCAGTGGATAGAGCGGCCAGTTCTCCAAAAATCTCACGTCGATTCACCACAACTGGGTTTTGACCCTGTTTATTCAGATGCACCATTCCCTCAATCACAATATACATCGATTGTACAACATCTCCGCTTTTGAAAATTATTTCACCTTCCGCATAGTTTTCTTCTTCCAGATAAGGAATCATGTTCGACAGAAGATTGCCGGGAATGGAACTGAAGGCCGGACAGGTTTGAAGAATAAATATTTTTTGAAGTTGCATGAATTCAGTCTTGTTGAAGTTTTTTACAAATACTCTGGATCAGCCCCCGGGCCGCCTCCATGTTTTCGGTCAATAACTGGAACAGACTGTCCTGATTCAACCTGAAAACTGAAGTGGGTTCCAGCGTCGTGACAGAGGCCGTTCGGGGAATCGAGGACAAAACAGCAAATTCACCGATCAGATGAGTGCTGGTTCTGGTTGTAATCAGACGCGGTCCCTCATGGATCTTGACCGATCCGGAGCGAATGATATACAGGCAATCTCCCTCATCGCCCTTGTTGAACAGGGTGACACCTTCGGGATAAGTCAATTCTTCAAGAGAGTGAATCACATCCAGCAGATTGCTTTCTGTCACATGCTGGAACATAGGCACCTGTTTGAGTTCCATGATTTTTTCAAAGGTCAACAGGACAGACTGCCCTTGTTCCAGTTGCTCCGCGATCAGTTTGAGACGAGGCGTTTGAAGCACAACATCTGTATGACAGAAAACCGCGGCATGAATGGGGTCCAGTTGATGGATTGCCCATAAGGTTGTTTCCAGAAGCATTTCTTCATGATTATGTTCCAGAAACGATGCCAGGGCCTGCACCAATTGAGACAACTGATACTTTCCTACATAATAAATCACACAGCATTTGGTCCAGGTTGTTGTCCATTGGTCGGAACGTGTCAGAATTGTTTCCAGTCGTCCATGAAATCCTTCGGAGGTGATGTGATGCTGTTGTCTGATTTGACGTAGTATGCTTTCCAGTGGCTTATTCTCAAGCACAGGCATGATCTGTTCTTTCAGTTCTCCGGGAAGTTGGCTTTCCAGAAGTTCCAGGGCATAAGCCTGTTTTCGCTCATTTCCATGAAAATAACTGTCATGGATATTTCTGATAAGTGTCGCGTCCAGAATAAAGGACAACAGCACAAAAATATGTTTGCGATTGGACATTACTTCGCGGGTTAAGGCCTCTGTCAGAAACCATGCGTCCTGTTCCTGATGCACATCCTCAATGGCGCCCAACGTCCATGCGGCATCCTTGATTTCATCCCTGATCATGTTTTTGATCAGGACGATCTGTGAAGGATTTGCCTGAAAGCGTTGTTTCCAAAGTGCCTGTAAAATAAGATGCCGGATATCCTCATCCTCAGAATATAGTTTTTCTGCCAGAAACCCTGTCACACGTTCTGAGTGCATCAAACCGGCAACCCGGACCAGATGACTCAGCATAAGCGGTTGATTATGATCATGTGAAAAACGCTCAATCAGACTTTCGCACGCCTCATCACCGGCATGAATCAGAACAGTCGTTGCAAGACCTGTCAGTTGCGGGATTGCAAGATTCTGGATCACACTGTTCCACAACAGTGGATTGTTGAGTTTACCCGCGGCAATCAGCGCCAGCTTTCGCACTTCATTCTCAGGATCATTCAGAAGTTTGAGAATCGGACGATAAAATCCAGAGATCCCCGATTCACCAATAATTTCAGCGACCCTGGCTCTGTCTGTTGCTGATTTGGATTCCAGATCATTCATGAGGAATGATCCTGCGTGTACAATTCCTTCTATCGAACCGGAACGTAGCAATCCAATAACAGCCCACTTTCGAATAAGTGGTGACTCATGGTGCAAGCAGTGAATCGCCGTGAGCATGCCTTCTTCCCGAAGCACGCAACGGACTCTGAGCAAAACACCCTGCAAGGTTTCATCGGTTTCCAGACGGGTTTGTTGTTCCAGCAGATCCCAAAGTGATTCCATGTGATATTTTTCAATCAGATCATACACCTGTTGCCTGACAGCGGTTTGCGGGTGTGCCAGCAGAAGAGACAGATAATCCGGTAGTTTTTCAGAATCCATCTGTTCGAGCATATCCAGTGCGTAAACCACATTTTCCGCATTGGGGCTTCGAAGTTCCTGTTCGAGCAGAACAATCGTTTCACTGTCATTCAGCGACAACCCCTGCAGGCTGGCATGTCGACGTGTGACCGTTTGTGCCAGGATCAACACATAATTCCGTTGAATCATGACACAGGCCACGATCGTCAACAGCGCAAAGCCCACACAGAACCATGCTAAATCCACCAGATCCGGGTTCACGTGGTTATGCAACAACCACAGACAAACTCCGGAACTGCCGATGGCCAAGGGCTCAATCATGCTCCGCATCAACACCTGAACCCTCTCACCAAGGGTCATCATGGGTTGAAACAACGTGGTCATTGAGGAGGATTGCACACCTCGAAATACTTTGTCTGAAAGCTTGGACAGCGTCATCATGGCAAACAACATCCCTGTGAGTTCACCACCAAACACGGCCGGGATCATAAAACCCAGAATGGAAAGGGGAATGGCGATGATTCCCACAATGACACCAAATTTCTGGATCAATTTACCAGCGACAAAGGAACGGATGACAAGCGCCAGAGCCGCGCTGACGGCTGAGAAATAGCCGAAAAACGTGGCCAGTTCAGTGGCTGAATACCGGATTTGTGCCGCCGCGTTGAAACCATTGTCCACAAAGGTGTAAAGGAAATTACTTGAAAAATAATAAACCACGATCAACAGAATATAAATTCTGTAACCATGTGTTACGGAAGATCCTGTTCGTTCTTTTTTGGAGGAAGTCGTTTTTTTGTTCTGAATCTGTTTTTTCAGAAACAGTGGGAACATCGCGGCCAGAAGGATGGAAACGCCAGCAAGAACAAGCAGATTGCTCACACCTGCCCATCGAGACAGTATCCCGGATATGGCCCCGCCTAGCAGGGCGGCAATGGTGCTTCCATTCGAGATCAGTGAAAACAGCCGTTTCCCCTGACGAATATCCAGCACACTCGATGCAACGCTCCAGAACGCAAGATTGGTCTGCACAAAGACAATCTGATACCACACCGCGATGGCCATGGCGGGCCACCTTTCAGGAATCCAGTCCAGTAGCATACGGAGCATCAATGTCACCAGCCCCATCAGTATCAGATTTCCGGTGACGAGGGATGCCACAGAAACTTTCAGACTGATTCGCAGATAAACACTACCGATAAGAACAGAGCAAAGGGCCGTCAGGATATAGACATAAGACAAATCTTCTGCGGGATAACGTTCCAGAAAAATAGTCTGGGAGGAGACCAGACTAAAAACCTTGGTGGTTCCAATCAGAAATGAGTAGATGAACAGCATCAACGAGGCAATCAGTTCATCAGACTGAAGATTGAAGGATGTGGCCAGTTTTTGTATGGTTTTCATGAAATTTCAGACACCTTTCAGAAACTTGGGGTTGATCGGCAGTGGTTCCGTTTGAAATCTGTCGACAGCAACTTCATACCGGAAAACCGGTATGTCCGAAACAAATCTTACCTCCAGGTGTCAAGGTCCGTGTAAAAAAGCAAAGGAACCTCTGCCCTTCAGCATCGTTACTCAAATTCAGATTTTAATAATAATATCGCCCCTCTTGTGAAGGGTCGCAGAAAACGTGACCAATCCCGCAAAGCATAACTTTCATTGCCCGTCCTACTTCACAAGTTATTTTTGAGCTATGTTAACCACCGGGTGGTTCTACTTATTTTTTTTCAGTTATCAATTATGTGAATGTTCCCTCCTGAAAAAATGGGGGTTGGTCACATTTTTGGCCACAAATTGTAGGGGCGAACCTGTGTGTTCGCCCTGCTCTTGGGCAGACACACAGGTCTGCCCCTACGGGACAAAACCCAAACCAGGTGGAAAATCAAAGACCGATTTTTTGTCACATGGCCGAAAATATGACCAACCCCAAAAAACTGGTAGTTTTACTAGTATCATAAAGCATACAGACCCCTTATAAAGTTTGTAGCTTTGATTAAAAATATTTGGCACCTTTCAAATCCCGGTTGACAGTTTGTAATCTCGACAAAGGAGAGATCCGGTTCACCACGCTTTAAGATCCCTCGTCGCTCGTACCTCGCTCTGTCGGGATGACACAGGCAAAGGGATGTAATTTCGCCCCAGACCCTTTGAAAAGGGGGGCGTTTTTCAAGGGAACCTATGAATAATCAAAATGGAACACGTGTTCATCCCATGCCATTTGGTCCACAAGCAACAAGTGACGGACGGTTTTTATTCAAACTATGGGCACCAGGTGCCCGGGAAGTTCATCTTGTTCACCAGACATCGTCCGCGGAAAGCCTGACTCTCATGACACCTGAAAATGGCTGGTTCCTGTTAGAAATTTCAGCGAACTACGGTGATCGTTATGGTTTCAGGCTGGATCAGAACTTGCGTGTGCCTGATCCTGTGTCCAGATATCAACCGGATGATGTGCACCAGTTGAGTCAGTTGATAGATCCCCGGGCATGGAACTGGGACGATTTTTCATGGAAAGGACGTCCCTGGGAAGAGGCTGTTGTTTATGAACTGCATGTAGGAACATTCACTTCGGAGGGAACCTTCAAGGGCGTGCTGGGCAAACTGGATTATCTGAAAGAACTGGGCATTTCAGCCATTGAACTGATGCCCCTGTCAGATTTTCCGGGCAAGCGAAATTGGGGTTATGACGGCGTTCTGCATTTTGCTCCTGATCATACCTATGGAACTCCTGATGAGCTGAAATTACTGATTCAATCCGCTCATGCCAAGGGCCTGATGGTGTTTATGGATGTGGTTTACAATCATTTCGGTCCCGAAGGCAATTATCTGTATTGCCATTCGCCGCTGTTCTTCAACGATCGTCATCATACGCCCTGGGGGTCTGCCATCAATTTTGATGAAAATGGTTGTGAATGGGTGAGAAAATTTTTTATTCATAATGCCTTGTTCTGGCTCGAAGAATATCATGTGGATGGCTTACGGTTTGACGCTGTTCACGCGATTTATGATAATTCAGGCCGACACATTCTGGAAGAACTGGCTGAAACCGTTGCGGCTACTTTTCCCCGGGACCGTCATATCCATCTGGTGCTGGAAAATGATAAGAATGAGGCACACTATCTTCAAAGAAAAACAGATCAGGAACCGCGATGGTATGTCGCCCAGTGGAATGATGATTTGCACCACGCTCTGCATATCCTCGCGTCTGGTGAAAAAGAAGGTTATTATCGGGATTACGCCCGGAATCCCAAACAGCACCTCGGACGCTGCCTGACGGAAGGCTTTGCGTATCAGGGCGAACGATCTGCCTATCGCAATGGAGCAAAACGGGGAGAACCCAGCACTCATCTACCGCCAACCGCGTTTGTATCGTTTCTTCAGAATCATGATCAGGCCGGAAACCGGGCGTTTGGCGAACGTCTTCATCAGTTTGTTTCCGAACAGGCCTATCGGGCCATCACCGCCATCTTCCTGCTGGCCCCGTCCCCCCCCTTGCTGTTCATGGGGCAGGAATGGTGCTGTGATCAACCCTTTTATTTCTTTTGTGATTTTGAACCGAATCTTGCCGCTCAGGTGACAACAGGACGACGCAACGAATTCGCGAAATTTCCCGCGTTCAGCCATCCTGACGCACGTGAAAAAATTCCGGATCCCTGTGCGGCGTCTACTTTTGAAAAGTCTGTTATTCACTGGGACGATCTCTCAACACCTGAGCATCAATCCTGGCTGGCCTTGCATCAACAGCTTCTACGAATCCGGCAGAAGGAAATTATCCCTCGACTCAACGGAATCCAGGGGGGACAGGCCAGCTTTGAGTTGTTCCACTATTCCAGAATTCTTCGTGCGGAGTGGACTCTGGGGGATCAATCAAAACTGACGTTACTGGCCAATCTGACCAAACAGCACGCAGTGCCTGTAAAACCCTTCATGGATCAACGCCCGGGGCGCAGTATTTATCTAAGTCATGAGGATCTGGAACAGAGAATTGATTCCGGATTTTTATATCCCTGGAGTGTGGCCTGGTTTCTTCAATCTTATTGAGAAAAGCTATGAACGATACACCGAATCTGATCCTTAAACTTGCCGAACTGTGTGGAATCCAGCCTCAATATATGGATGCGTGGAACCAACCCACTGAAGTGAGTCTGGAGACACAGAAAGTTATTTTGGAGGCCATGGAGATGTCTCTGAACAGTGCCGATGAAATCCGGAACGCGATTGAGTATTACGAAAATTATCAGTGGAATCGTATGTTGCCTTATGTTCAGGTTGTCAGTGAGCACTCGTTTCCCTGGAAAATCCCTGTGGTTATCCCAGTCGAGGAGAAGAACCAGTCGTTTGAGTGGCATTTGCTTACGGAGTCGGGAGAAGAACATACCGGCAGTTTCACGCCTTCAGAACTTATGGTACTGGAACAGCAAACTTCAGGAACAATGATGCATACCAGGCATGAGTTTTCCCTGCCGGTGTCGCCGGGGTTGGGATATCACCAACTTCAAATCACCGGACATGTCGGGATGACCTTCATTGTTACGCCTGACCGGTGTTATTGGCCCAAAGCCATTGAAGAAAACGGACGGATCTGGGGAATTTCAGTGCAATTATACAGCCTGCGATCGGCACGAAACTGGGGGATTGGTGATTTTACGGATTTACGCTGGGTGATTGAATACGCGGCCAAACTTGGCGCGGACACGGTTGGTGTGAATCCTCTGCATGCGTTGTTTCCCCTGCGTCCTGAAGAATGCAGTCCCTATAGTCCCTCCAGCAGAATGTTTTACAATGTGATGTACCTGGATGTGGAAGTCATTGAGGACTTTGCGGAATGCCCGAATGTGCAGGAATTGATACAAACACCGGAGTTCCAGCATCGCCGGCAAATGGCACGCAAGGGCGATATGGTCAATTATACGGAAGTCTCACAGATAAAGATTCCAATACTGGAATTGCTCTATCAAAATTTTCGCGACAAGCATCTGACCAACGATTCCTCACGTGCCAGAAAATTCCGGGAGTTTCAGGCACAGGGAGGAGAATCACTCTATCAGTTCGCCTTGTTTGAAACACTGAGCGATCATTTTTTTGAGCAGAATGACCAGAACTATCATTGGAAAATCTGGCCTGAGGCGTATCACTCCCCCTCAAGTCCGCAGATTCTGGAGTTTTCGGAGATACACCGGGAACGCATTGAATTTTTTCAATATCTGCAATGGCAGACCTCGCTTCAGTTAGAAGCTATCGGCTGGCAGTGTATGCGATCAAAACTTGGGTTAGGACTCTATCTGGATCTGGCCGTGGGGATTGATCCCTGTGGTTTTGAAGCCTGGGTAAATCATCATCTGGTGGTGAATAACGCGGGGATTGGCTGTCCTCCTGATTTGTTCAATACGCGGGGACAGGATTGGGGACTGGCACCATGGAATCCCTTCAAATTGAAAGAATGCGCCTATGCGCCATATATTCAGACGTTGCGCAAAAACATGAAATATGCCGGGGCGTTGCGACTGGATCATGTGATGGGGTTGACCCGTCTCTTCTGGATTCCACGTAATCAGAATTCAGCGGAAGGTGCCTATGTGACCTATCCGTTTGAAGATCTGCTGGGAATTCTGAAACTGGAAAGCGTAAGAAATAGTTGTCTGATTATTGGTGAAGATCTTGGAACCGTCCCTGACAACCTTCAACAAAAGTTGATGGAAGGCGGCTTATTGTCATACCGGTTGCTGTTGCTTGAAAAAGATCTGGAAGGTTTTGCTCCACCTGAAACATTTCCACCGCAGGCGGTCGTAGCGGTCACCACGCATGATTTACCGACGCTGTCAGGATTCTGGAAAGGACAGGATTTTGTGGTTCGCAAGAAACTGGATCTGTTTTCTTCCGAAAAGATGAGGGAACAAATGACCGTGGAACGGTCCAAAGATCGTGCCTTGTTATTGCAGGCCTTGAGTCATGAAAATCTTCTCCCGGAAGATGTAGAACTGGACCCGGCCATGACTCCGGTCATGACGCCTGATCTTTCCAGAGCCCTTCATCGCTATCTTGCCCGGACTCCCTGCAAGATCGTCATGGTGCAGATGGACGATGTGCTGGGGCAGATCGATCAGGTGAATCAGCCTGGAACGCAGGCTGTGCCACACAACTGGCGAAAAAAGCTCTCCGAACCGCTGGAAAATATCCGTCATGATTCTCGTTTTCACGAATTATCAATGGACATGGCCCTGGAAAGAAAAAAACTCGTTTTGGAGATCGAACAACCGGCAACGGAAGCCTCCCGGTGGTCTATGAAAATTCCTCTGGCGACCTATCGTTTACAGTTCAACAACACCTTTACGTTCAAGGATGCCACCGCGTTGATCCCCTATCTCCGTGATCTGGGGATCAGTCACTGTTATGCGTCGCCTTATCTGCGAGCAAGAACTGGAAGTCCTCATGGCTATGACATTGTGAATCATAATGAGTTGAATCCTGAATTGGGAACTTCTGAGGATTTCCAACATTATGTCAATCAGCTTCATCAGCATGGAATGGGGCAAATTCTGGACATTGTGCCTAACCACATGGGGATCATGGGTGCGGATAACGCCTGGTGGAAAGACGTTCTGGAAAATGGACCGGTGTCACTTTACGCTGATTTTTTCGACATTGAATGGGAACCTCTGAAAAAAGAGTTACTGGGCAAAGTTCTGGTGCCGGTTTTGGGTAATCATTATGGACTTGTTCTGGAAAATGGTGAATTGAATTTAAGATTCAATGCCGAAACCGGTGAATTCAATGTCTTTTATTATAAACACCAATTTCCGGTAGCACCCAGGGAATACAACCGGATATTACGTCATCGGCTTCAAAGACTGGAGAGCCATCTGGGAATGGATCATCATTATCTGCTCCAGTTCAAAAGCCTGCTGTCCGCGCTGGAACATCTTCCTGACCGAGAAATGGTTCTGTCCCTTGAACAGCGTGAAGAACGCAATCGGGACAAGGAACTTCTGAAATCCCGTCTCGCAGAATTATGCGCGGAAGCCACAGACATCCGGTTGCATGTGGATTTGAATGTGAACGAGTTCAATGGACGCCCCGGTGAACCTGAATCTTTTGAGGCCCTGCATCATTTGCTGGAAGTCCAGTCCTATCGTCTCAGTCATTGGTTGGTGGCGGGAAGTGAAATCAACTACCGGCGTTTTTTTGATATCAATGAGCTAATCGGACTGCGAATGGAAAATGATTTTGTGTTTGATGCGACTCACGGCCTGATTCTCAAATTTATTCGGGAAAATCAGCTTGACGGATTGCGCCTGGACCACCCTGACGGACTGTATAATCCATTGCAGTATTTCCGGCGCCTGACCGAAAGAATCAGGCAATCCCTGGAAACAGGCAATCCTGAAGAGATCGTGCCTGATATGCCGGCGTATATTGTCGCGGAAAAAATTCTGGCGGATTATGAGCGCCTTCCACAAGACTGGCCGGTTCATGGCACGACAGGTTATGATTTCGCAAGTCTGGTCAATGGTTTATTTGTGGATTCGAAGGCTGAAAAATCCATGACCGAAATCTACCATCAATTCATTGGCCGCAGGATGGATTGTAGTGAATTGCTGTATCAATGCAAAAAACTGATCATGAAAGTCAGTCTGGCCAGCGAACTCAATGTTCTGGCAAACCAGATCATTCATTTATGCGAGTCTGACTGGAAAACCCGGGATTACACACTGAATGAAGTGCGGCACGCACTCATGGAAATTCTGGCCTGTTTTCCGGTGTACCGTACTTATGTCACTGAAAATCATGTTTCTGAAACCGATGAGCAATATGTCAACTGGGCCGTGGCTAAAGCCAAAAAAAAATGTGTGAGCGCGGACACGGGTATTTATGACTTTATCCGGGATGTTCTTCTTCTACAGCGTATGCCGACCAAACCCGAAGCCGTTTATCAGAAGTTGATGACCCACATCGCCATGCGGTTTCAACAATACAGTTCCGTGGTCATGGCCAAAAGTTTTGAGGATACCGTTTTTTACATTTACAACAGGCTGACCTCGCTCAATGAAGTGGGCGGAGATCCCCGTAACTTCGGCGTGTCACTCAAGGCATTTCATCATCTGAATGAAGAGCGGATGTGCCACTGGCCTCATAGCATGCTCAGTACCTCAACCCATGATGCCAAACGTGGAGAAGATCTGAGAATGCGCCTCCATGTGTTGTCTGAAATTCCGGAAGAATGGCAGGAAAATGCTCTGAGCTGGCAAAAACTGAATGCGGGCAGGAAACAGGATATCGAAGGGCAAATTTGCCCTGACAGCAATGATGAATATCTGCTGTATCAAACTCTGTTAGGCGCATGGCCGGTAGAACCCATGACCGAGAAACATTGGCCTGTATTCATCAAACGCATTCAGGATTATATGCTCAAGGCTGTCAGGGAAGCCAAGGTTTTTAGCGCATGGATCAATCCTGATCTGGAATATGAGGCCGCATTGATGGATTTCATCCATGAATTATTGTCTCCTCCCGAACAAAGTCATTTTTTAAAACGATTTTTGCCATTTCAGCAGAAAGTCGCATGGATGGGATATTTGAACAGCCTGTCACAAGCGATTCTCAAGTTGACGGTTCCTGGTGTTCCTGACATTTATCAAGGATGTGAGGGCTGGAATCTGAGTCTGGTGGATCCTGACAACCGCAGACCCGTTGATTTTAAACAACGCCAACAAAACCTGAGTCACTTCAAAACACTGGAGGGGCAATCAGCAACGGACTGGATCGCGACGGTTCAGGGATTTCTGGAAAACCTGTCTGATTTTCAGATCAAGCAGTTTGTCATCTGGAGGATCCTTCAATTGAGAAACACTTTGAATGATTTATTCCGTTCGGGACAATACCATCCGCTACAGATCAGTGGGCAATATTCAGGGCATGTCTGCGCGTTTTCCAGAACGTTAGGCACGCAAACCATGATTGTAGTGGTTCCCATATTTTTTGCGGCCTTGTCTGAGGGGGGGAAACGGATGCCCCTTGGCCATGAAACATGGAAGCAGAATTTTATGGAACTTCCCGGAGAACCAGCGACAGGAAAATACCGGAATATTTTCACTCAGGAATATGTTTCTGTTGAGGATAAGAGTGGGCAGAGTTCTCTGGAGTTGGAAATTGTGCTCAAACATTTTCCCTGGGCGGTCCTGATTCAGGAAAGTTAGGAACATTCGAAAAATAAAATAGATAATTTCTCCGAACTATATTTCCTGTCGGGCACACGTAGAGACGCGCTATAGCACGTCTCTACAGACCAGAACACGTAGAGACGCGCTATAGCACGTCTCTACAGACCAGAACAGGAGAGACTGGATTGGGAAATGTTTACAACTTATTCTTTTGCCGTTCCTTAATTGTTAAGCCAGAGCACCAGTTTTCAAGATGAATTGAATTTTAAGGAGAGAAGTATGTCATCAAACTATTGGTATAAAAACGCGGTGTTTTATGAATTGAACATCCAGGGATATCAAGACTCCAATAATGATGGCAAAGGAGATTTTCCGGGTTTAACCACCAGATTGGATTATATAAAGGCTCTGGGAGTGGACTGTATATGGTTGCTCCCCATGTATCCCAGTCCCAAACGGGATGATGGTTACGATATCGCCGACTATTACAACATTCACCCTGATTATGGCACGCTCGAGGATTTTAAAATATTTCTGGATGAAGCGCATAAACGGGGTCTTCGTGTGATTGCCGATCTTGTTCTGAATCATACCTCTGATCAGCATCCCTGGTTTAAGGAAGCCAGAAAAGGACCCTCGTCGCCTTACTATGATTATTACGTGTGGTCCGATACCTCTGATAAATATAATGGGGTCCGGATCATCTTTGTCGATACCGAAGTGTCCAATTGGGCATGGTGTTCAGATTGCAAAATGTATTACTGGCATCGCTTTTTTTCACATCAACCGGATCTCAATTTTGATAATCCCGCGGTGAGAGATGAAATGAAAAACGTTCTCAAATTCTGGATGGATCTGGGGTTGGACGGATTTCGGGTCGATGCTGTGCCGTATCTTCTCGAGCGGGAAGGTTCCAACTGTGAGAATCTGCCTGAAACCCATGCGTATCTGAAAGAATTGCGTGCGTTTGTTGACGCGAATTACACGGACAAAATCCTGTTGGCGGAAGCCAACCAATGGCCGGAAGATCTGCTACCCTATTTCGGGGATGGGGATGAATTCCAGATGGCCTTCCATTTTCCATTGATGCCCAGAATGTTTATGGCATTACGCCAGGAACATCATGGTCCGATTGTGGATATCATTAAACGTACACCTCAAATTCCTGAAAACTGCCAGTGGGCGATCTTTCTGAGAAATCATGATGAATTGACACTGGAAATGTGTACTGATGAAGAACGTGACTATATGTTTTCCCGATATGCCAAAGAACCCCGAATGAAATGCAATATCGGCATACGGCGTCGTCTGGCTCCGTTGCTGGAAAATCACAGACTGGAAATGGAGTTGTTGTACTCGATTCTGTTTGCTCTTCCGGGGGCACCGGTCATCTATTATGGCGATGAAATTGGTATGGGGGACAATATTTACCTTGGCGATAGAAATTCGGTGAGAACGCCAATGCAATGGAACGATAATCGAAACGGAGGTTTTTCAGATTGCAAACCATCTTTGTTATATGCTCCGGTCATCATGGATGCCGAATACAGTTTTATGTCTGTTAATGTGTCCAATCAGATCAATGCCGCCCATTCATTCCTCAAATGGTTTAAACAAGCCATTCATCACCGGAAAAACTATACAGTGTTTGGTGAAGGAACGCTCAATTTTATTTATCCCGAAAATAAAAAAATATTGGCCTTCTTCCGTGAAGGATCCCTTCATACCATGCTGTGTGTGTTCAATCTGGCGGATTCTCCACAACCTGTAGAATTATTTATTTCCCAGATGGCAGGATACACCCCGATAGAAATCAATTATGGTGTCACCTTTCCTCAAATAGGGAAGCTGCCATATTTTCTGACCTTGGGAAGGTATGGATATTATATTTTTGAATTAAGGAATGAAAGGCACCTTTCAAATCCCGATTGACAGTTTGTCCTCTCGACGAAGGAGAGATCCGGTTCGCCACGTTTTAAGATCCCTCGTCGCTCGTATCTCGCTCTGTCGGGATGACAGAGGCAAACTGTAAAGTACTTTTGACTGATTTTGAAAGGTGCCGAATGAAAATTAAATAAGGCGATAGTCATCGTTTCGCCAATGAGTGTTGCAAACCGGGCAGAACGATGCCGGGAACGGTAGCCCCGGGTTACGTCCCGGGGAAGGCGACAAACCGTGGAATTTCATCGGGACGTAACCCGATGCTCCCCTCTTCGAAAGGGTATTTACCCTCGATGATTCCCGCATTTTCTTTACCGGCAATCGTCTGAAACTGGTGAAACGATGACTAAAGCCCATTGAGGTTTATTTTTTACCTCCAGAAGGGGGACCCAAAATGCCGTTGGCTACAGGAATCCCCTTCAAAAATTTGAAGAGGTCACTCTCTGTGGAAAGTACCAGGGTGGTGTTTTCACCAATCATGGCTTTGTAGGACTGCATGGTCCGTGTGAATTCATAAAAGGCCACTGCCTCATGACTCTGATTGTAGGCTTTGGCGTAGATTTCGGTCGCCTTTGCATCAGCCGCCCCACGAATCTCTTCGACCTGCCGGTAAGCTTCTGATTGAATTTTATTCAAGTCCCGCACACGATTACCCCGGATTCTGGCGGCCTCGCCGTTACCTTCTGACAAAAAGCGTTCGGCGATTTGCCGCCGTTCGCTGATCATTCGGTCATAGATCTTCGGACGCACACTTTCATTGTAGTTGATCCGTTTGAACCGGATATCGAGCAATTCAATCCCGAACACTCGAACCTTTTCAGCCGCGGCGGTAAAGATATCCCGCTCGACCTGTTTTCGTCCTTTCACAATTGGCACCAGGGCCCCAATATCCTGTTTCAGTTCCGCATCGGTCAGGAGGGCATCACGTAAGGGCACGCGATCACTGGTAGTACGGATGAGTTCAATCAACTCATACTTGGCAATGGCGTTACGGGTCTCACTGCCTAAAATGTCGTCCAATCGAGACTGAGCGCTCCGTTCATCCCTAATCCGCAAAAAATATTGGAGGGGATCGTTAATCCGCCAGCGAGCAAACAGATCTACCGAGATGTAAAGTTTGTCCTTGGTGGGCATATCCGAAGGAGACCCATCCCACTCGAGGATGCGTTTGTCAATGGGATTTACCTCTTGAATGAAGGGTACTTTGAATTTTAGACCGGCGGAAGTCACCGGGGTCCCGACAGGTTTGCCGAACTGGGTAATAATCATTTGCTGGACTTCACTGACTGTATAAAGCGAACTCATCAAGGTATACATTCCTAAACCCAAAAGAGCCAGGATGGCGATTTTTTTGATATCATTCATAGTTTTTCTCCTTTTTGAGAATTAACATTGAGCAAGGGAAGGAGGTTACGCATTTGTTCATCAACCACGATCTTGGCGCGTATGCTCGGCATGACTTCTTGCAGGGTCTCAATGTAGATGCGACGGAGAGTGACTTCCGGTGCCTTGGTATATTCAGCCAATAAGGCATTGAATCGAGCGACATCCCCTTCCGCTTCATTAATACGCTTGAGCCGATACCCGTCAGCCTCACGGATGCGCTGATCTTTTTCACCTTCAGCCAGTGGGATCACCTTATTGTAATCGCGCCGGGCCTCGTTGATCAGTTTTTCTTTTTCCTGCTGAGCCTGATTGACCTCGTTGAATGAAGCCTGCACCGGTTCGGGAGGATTGATATTTTTCAATTGGACCTGATCGATACTGATCCCCATCGTGTATTTGGTAGTGAGTTCCTGCATCTTGATCAGCGATTCCGTTTCGATTTCCTGTCGGCCAATGGTAATCACTTCGTCCACGGTGCGATCACCAACCACTTCCCGCATGACGGACTCAGACACGTAGCGCAGCGTTTCACTAGGCTCCCGAACCTCGAACAGAAATTTAACAGGATCCGAAATGCGGTATTGAACCACCCATTCTACCAGGGCGGCATTCAGATCGCCTGTCACCATCTCCGTTTCTCGCTTTCCGTCGCGGGAAACCTGGTAGGGGTCCTGAGCACCGGGGGTGAAAAATCCGAATTCCTGCTTCAATTGCCGTTTGACCGGAACGAGAGTAGCCTGGTCGATGCCTAAAGGTAGCTTGAAATGCAAACCGGGCGGAACGTCATACAGATAGGCCCCGAAACGTTGCACCACAGCGACAGAATCGCTCGGTACCGTGTAATAAGAAGTCCAGGCGCCCAGGCCTGCCAAGGCGATGAGCACCACGATAATAATTCCCTTTGGCCCCCCCATGGGTAGCATTTGCTTGAACCGTCCCTGTATTTGATTGAGCAACTCATCTATATCGGAACCGGGCGTGTTGCGATGCCCCCAAGGGCCTCCCGGTCGGTCGTTACCATTATTGGATGTCATTTGGATGTCCTTTCAATATTTAATAATTTATTATTTTTTCTGACACAATCATCAGCTTCCCCTTCATAACGAGTTGAAAGGGTATTATATATTTAAACCGGTTACCAGATAAATGGGGTTGGTCAGATTTTCGGCCACTTTAGATCAAATAAACCAATCCTAAGGAACGTTCAAAAAATAACATGGCTAAATATTTTCCAGATCATGAATCCGTGAATGACGCTTTGTGGTTATTGGCATCTCTTATGAAAAAACAAGAACAGAGAATTGCCGGACAAAACGTTTGACCTGATTGTTTTCCAAGCCTTTCCGCTTTGCTCCACTCTGCTCCAATCAACAGGTCAACAAGTGATGGAACCAGACCAATCGTGTTGCAATGTGGTCGCAAAATTATTGGTATCGAATCCGTGATAACATGTTCGTTGAACACCGGTTCTGATAGCAAAACACGAAAACGCCTTCCCGAGTCGTTGTTTTATGAGTTGTTCGTGAGACGGGAACACCTTTGGTAAAAGAAGCCAAATCCAGTTGGCGTCAGTTCGTGATCGAATCAGGAAAATAGTCAGAAGTGTTCAACGGAATATGGTCGTTATTTAAAAATGCCGAGTTTTCGAAAAACGCATTGAACCCTGAAATATTGGTTCGATCTGTTTCCGGAATTTCAAGCCATGAATAGACCTGCGCAATCGTCCAACCGTCAACAAAGAATCCTGATATTTCAGCACAGTTGTCGTCAGAAACAATGGCGGGATTCAATCCGTTTTGCACACAGACGGTTGCCTGGTTGGTGCCCTGATAATCGGCTTTGACCATATAAAATCCTTCAATCCATGTGTTGTTTTGTGAATCATAACCAGCTTTCCCCAAGGCTACCAAATGATTTCCCTGGTCATTGCTGATAGTATTTTCCACAGTGCTGATCCGTTTGACAATAAATTTATGGGTAGTCACGTTGGTGATGACCACCGTCCGCCGATTGGAAGCATTATCCGGTCTTCCGTAATCCCAGTTATCCGCAAGATTGAAGGCCAGAATGACAGCGTCTCCGTTTTTCAGATACGATTGATTGATATCTGAAAAAGTCGCACCAAAGCTTTCAGCATATTGTTCTTTGCGAGTGACAAGGCTGGCAAAGGTCTGGTTGTCTTTTGCCTTACTGTATAGAAAATAGGTGGTGTTATTGTCAGATGTTTCTGAACCGGCACAATCAAACAATGAACCGAAATCAATTAAAAACCGGGTCGCATTTTCTGGAGTGATGATTGGTGTATGGTTGGTGAGTTCTTTGCCATTTCCTGAAGCACAACTTTTATAGCCACCAGAAGAATCGGTTGAGATTGTGGTGCCATAGATGTTTCCCAGATACAGATCCGCATGATAAATGGCACCGATCAGGGTTGTGGTGGAAAATTTGGTTTCCATTCCGGTGTCTGTGCCTGGTGGACAGAAATCTAATCCATTTCCATCGTTGTGGCATTCCGCCTTGAAAAAGGATTCGATCACTTGTTGGGTCATGGGCTCAATCCGGCTTGCCGCATCAGTATTGTTAGCCTCAAATTTCTGTTTACCGCCAAGGATCATTCTTCCTGAGGAAAGACCGCCAAAAATCTGCGGGGTTCCCTGAACCGCTTTTTCGGTTAATTTCAATCCGCGGGCATGGTCGGCATTTTTTACCGTATTGGACGTCTGGTCTTCATCATCAGGATTATAAAATTCCGTACTGCATCCCCAGCCACAAAATACAGTGGTAAGACACACTGCCATGCCAAGACAATACTGTGTAAGTTTATTGGTCATTTTTGTTCCTTTCATCATGATTTTTCATGCCATACCTATGTGGAATCAACCTGAGCAATGGGAAATAATTGAAACGAAAACGAGACAAGCATGGTTCCTTCTCCCGGTGGCACATTGAGCAGTTTCAAGGCTTCGCTACGATCCTGCTTCAGTTTTTTCTTGAACTCCATGAACTTTTCCGGAGTGGTGGTGACCAGGATTGAGCCATATTCTCTTTGTTTTGCCGGAAGACTCAATCCGGCCATGGCCTGCGTCAATGCGTCATGGTGATACTGGGTCAACAGAGGCGCCAGCTTTTTTTCCCTGATTTGTATGACAGGGTCCGGCGCTGTGATCTCAAAATTTTCTTCAACCAACAGTCTGGCGGCCTTGAGTTCTTCAAGGCATTGAGCAATCTGACTGCTATTCACAGAAAACAACTGTCTCAAACTTTTTTTAAACCATTGGATATTCAATGAAGCACCCTTCAGCAGGGTCATCTCCCTGACCACCCAATGCAACCAGGAGGAAATACATTCCCCCTGTGCCTGCTGAATCGATTTCACTTTGAGCGTTTTGGCACGGAATTGTCGTAATTTGGGAATAATTTCCTGATACAAATGACTTCCGGGTCTGGCGCGGTCCATTCGTACCAGAAGGTCAAAATAATCCAGTTCACTGCTGCCAAGTCCCATCATCCCCACCACATCTTCATAGAATTTTGCCGACATCTGGCGTTCGCCTTTCAGGATACTCTGAATGTAACCGGGCGATTTCAGTTCAAGCCGTCGGGAAAAATAGCGGTAGGAATAGCGTTTATTTTGTTGTGCGCATTGCTGAAAATATTCTTTCAACACTTCACGAAAATCATAAAAATCATAGAGATCCAGTGGAATATCCTTATTGATTTTTAAATCTGGCAACAATGTCAAAAGTCCTCCTGTCTCACGGTTGTTTGAAAACACGATTCACCTTCGTCAAGGATCGCTGGCGTCCATTATGATCATTTTGTTTATGAAACATTGTTCCAGTTTTGTGAACACTTTTTTAAAATTTATCTGAAAAATAAACGATTCATGTCGCCTGTTATGCATTCCAACAAATCAGTTCTTGAAAATTGTAAACCATGTCATCAGGAGGTTCCGATGAAAAAGTTGAATCAGAGTAAAAAACATCATTGTACAAAAAGTCCTAAGAAGATCAGTAAAATGTATGTGAATGCTAATGACAAACAATCATTTCCTTTTGGAGGTACCATGAAAAAATTGAATCAATTCATCATGCTGGTGTTGGTCCTGGTTACAAGTGCGATATTTCTTTCTGGTTGCAGTGATCAGGAAGAAGAAAAGAAATATAAAAAAGTGGCAGGCATTGAAGTCACTCGAAACGCGGTCAAGGGAACACCGCAAATAAATGGTAAAGTGGCCACCTCAAAATATTTGTCGAGAGGTATGGATCAGGGTTCTCCTGCAAGATTCAATTACTCGTCAAACTCCTCATTGATTGAAAGCTACTTCAAACTGGAATGTCAAATGGATGATGTCAATTTTTGTCCGGAAGGTGTTGCCGCAGACGAAAACAGTAAATTCACTCTGCTGACATTGGTGGGTAATATTTACCATGCTGAAATGTATATCAACAATATCTATCCGGAACCTGGAGCGGAAGTGGAAGTGGATGATGCTGGAAATCCAATCCTTCCTCATGAATCCTGCGGAAAACTGAATGGAAAAGTATTGTCTGGTGATGCCTCAGTCGTGCCTGTCGATGGATCAAAATTTATTGTCGATATGAGCGCACTGTATGACTGCGCCGGTTCAGAACCTGAATTTGACGGCACACGGTATGTTCTCTACAGCAAGGCTGAAGATGAAAAAACCTATGCAGTGCTCTGGTCTTCAAAAAATGTTCATAATACGAATTTCGAGACCCATCATTCCCAAATCACACAGGCCTATGTTCACAAGGGTGATTCGACCGTATTGGCGTTCAATCTGGTAGGCCGATGGAAAGGCGTTAATTACACAGGCACCAGCAGTGGAAATCGATCTGTCGGAATCGTTAACTCAACCGCAAACAAATTCATTGTTAAATACATCTGGCCGGCTGAGGACGCGAGTGACAAAAACAAGAAACTGGTTGCTCTGGGAACAGGCGGCTATGATCCTGAAACAGGAGTGTGGGCTGATGGCTATTACATGATCAAGGCCTACAGCGAAGGTTGGACGACAGATTCCGCCGGTGAGGATCTGGTCTGCATCCGGAATGGCATAACACCGACTGTGGTTGACAGTTCAAACTGCGCTGAAATTTCAGGATTCTTTTCAACAACAGGCTGGACCCTCGGGGAAGTCCATCAATGGCTGGGAACGACCTCTGAAGATCAGACCAATCTTGCCGGATTCAACGGTTTCTTTGATGACTCCAGTTTTCTGACCTCCGATGAAGCGCCCCTGAATACAACCGATTCCTTTCCTGATTCCATCACTGCTGAATAATCAGGGATGGAGAGAGACCCCTGAAATGCGGCTCATCCCCGCATTTCTATAAGGCCTCACCGACCATAGTCATCGTTTCGCCAGTGTCAGATGATTGCCGAAAAAATGCGGGAATCATCACGGGTAAATACCGTTTCGAAAACAGTAGCATCAAGTTACGTCCCGACGAAATTCCACGGTTTGTCACCCTCCCCGTGACGTAAACCGGTCCTTCCGGCAATCCGGTTTCGGGCAAACGCCGCAGCATGAAAAATTAGCGATGAAAACGGGGGGCCTGTTCCGGTGTGGAGTATGCGCTGGAAAGGCTCAACTTCGTTTTGAAGTATCAGCCAAAATCCCCGGTGATCCGGCATGACAGCATGGTCACATCATCCGCAAGCGGTTGTTCGCCTTTAAACTGGAATAATTCTTCGGTCAATCCCCCGGTGATGTTCTGGAGTGACTCGGAACGATGTTGTTTCAGATAACGCATCAAGCGTTTTTCTCCCCACTCTTCACCGGACTCGCTCTGGTTTTCTGTCAACCCATCGGTGTATAAAAACAGCATGTCGCCTTTTTCCAGTTGAAGCTGTTTGTCTTCATAGTGAACATCCAACTGATCGCCCAGACGATTTCCGGTAGTGAGCACCTTTTTTACTTTGCCATCCGCCTTGACCAGCATCGGGAAATTATGTCCGGCATTGGCAAAGGTCATGGTTCCTGTTTTCAGATCAATTCCCGCCGCAAAAAAGGTCATGAGATATTTCCTGCCCCCGACTTCATACACGCTCTGATTGAGGTAGTGCAAAATCGTGGAAGGATTGAGCTGACGTCTGTTCCCGGGAAAGGAATACATGACTTCCAGCATCCTGCATGTCGCGCTGGCTGTCGCTGTCACCAGAGCCGCTGGAACACCGTGTCCTGTCACATCGCCAATCAGCAGATACAGATAATCATTGATGCTTGTCATGAGTCCATACCAGTCACCACCGGTTTCTGAAGCGGACTGGAAATAACTCGAAAGTTCCACATGCGTCACTGTTGGCAGTGACGTCGGGAACAGGGCCTGTTGAACCGCTGCGGCAGTTTTCAGTTCTTCCTGCCGCCGGACATTATCCGCTAGATTTGCGTAGAGAATGGCATTTTCGATGGAAATCGCCGCTTGCAGTGAAATCATGTTGAGCAGGTTCACCCTGTCGGTTGTGAAGGCCTGTGTGACCAGATTGTTTTCCATGTAAAGGATTCCGGTGAGTTTACCCTGATGCACGACCGGTAAACAAAGTATGGATTTGGGATGGAGGGTTTGAATATAGGCATCATGCGCGCAGAGTTCATTTTCATCAGCATCATGAATGACCATGTTTTGCCGGGTTTTGACCACATAGTTGACAATATTCAACGGCAGTTTGTCCGCGTTCATAGGCAATCCCTCTAACACACGCACCGATTCCCGGTCCATGGAACTTTCAGCCTCAATCAGAAATTCGCCGTTTTTTTCCAGAAGAAAGACACCTTTCTGGGCACCGGCGTTTTCCATCAGCAGATGCATCATTTTATCGAGCAGACGGGCCAGCATGATCTCACTGGATAGCGCATGCGAAACTTTCACAATGGTCATGACATCCAGCATATCCTTGTTTGCCATATGCGTTGTACCCGTTGTTGTCACGGTGCGTTGAACCCCGGTTTTCTCTATTCCGGGAGATTCCTGACCTTCCTGGAGCCATTGCTCATAACGTTCTTCAAGGTCGCTGACCTTGGCGGTGGCTCCCCATTGCTGATAAAGATAATGAGCGGACTGAATGTGTGTTTTGGCATAGCTCTTCATCTGGAGATTTTCCAGATAGGCGGCGATCCGTTCATGGATCAAGGCCGCTATGTGAATATAGGATCTTGCATGAGCGTCTTCCACGGCTTGCTGATACACGGGTAAAACGGTTTCGAGGGGGTTGCCCTGAGTTCTGAGCCATTCCGCCTCCAACAGCAAATATTTATGGAGAAAATTGGCGGCGCAATCTTCCGACCAGGCTTTCATTCGTTTGAGTGTCTGCTTTATCTTAAATCTGTATTTCACTTTTTGAAAACCGGTCGCTTCAGGATACAGCACAATGAGAATCAACGTTGAATAAAACAGACACTCTGTTTGTCGTATCATCCCCATGGCGCTTTTGATGTAAGGCGCCGCGCCTTCTACATATTCCAGACCCTGTTGAAACTCGCCAAAAAAGCAGCACAATTCCATTTTGGTGATGTAGTACCAGAACACTGGAAATTTGTTGGGAAGAGCCTGCATTTCCGACAACAGTTCGGCTTCATTCCATTGTTCATCGGTCAAACTCAACCGGCCTTGAGTTTTTCCCTGAAAGCATAAGGGCATCTGACGGCAGGGAGCGATTTCAACCACCAATTCCCGATATTTGGCCCGGGTCATTAAATCATGATACCGGGCGGCACTGCTGAGCACTTCGTCCAGTTGCTCACCATAGACACACTGACTGATCACCAGATTTGAGGCGGCATAACAGCCATACAGAATGTCCCCCGTTTCGGTTCCATATTCAATGGCCTGTTTGAAATAGCTGATAGAGGTACGGAGATGATCCACCCAATGTTGAAAAACATAGGCATGGGAATGATAGATTTTTGCGGCAGTCAGGGTGTCTTTGAAGCGAGTGTTGAGTTCAAGTGCCAGTTTGCTCCATTCCACCGCTGAGTGATTACTCTGAGTGATGTTGCCCATCACAAAACCAACGGCGAGATAGGCATACGCTGAAGCTGGCGCGTTTCCATGCCGGATGGAAAGATTGGCCAGTTTCATTCCCAGAAGCGCCATCAGGTTCTGATTGACAAAATAGACCGCGGGTGCCGCGGACAGCAACATGTTCATCATGGCGTTAGTGTCTTCTGACTCCAGATTTTGCCATTTGAGCAATTCGATGGGTTGACGTTTACGCATTTGTTTTTTCAGAATCAGGACTTCTTTCAGAATCAGCAAAGGACTGGGATTCAACGGAATGTTAACAGCAAACATTTTGAGTGCCCTGACAATCAACGTTGCCACATCCTGATAACGACTGAGTGTGTTGTACAGTTCAATCCTTACTCTGTAAATTTCTGCTTTTTCCTGGCGTGTTTGCACTTGACCAATGATTTGATCATAACGTTGTTCGGCGGCATCAAAATTTCCACACAGATAATCACACTCAGCACAACCCGCCTTGAGAGCAAACGTGAGTTCATAGTGGGAACTCCAGCTATTTTCAGGCAACAGGGAAACCCCGTTATTGAAATAACTCAGCGCTGACTGATAGGCAGTCGCTTTTTTGGCTTTTTTACCAGCGCTCAGATTGAGTCTCGCCACCAGCAGGCGTTCTTCCGGTTCGGTGATTTTATCCATGGCCAGATTGAAGGAGTTCACAATATCAAAGTTCTTTTCCTCCTGTTCTTCAGGCGACAACTTTTGGACAAACAGACGACTGATGCGCAGATGAAGATCCTGTTTTTCTTCATCATCAATCAGTGAGTAGGCGGCTTGCTGGACACGGTCATGCAGGTATTTATAATCCACTTTCTGATGATTATCCGTGATGATTTGTTCCAGTTCCTGAGCCTCAAAAACCCGTGTCAGTTTATAGGTATTCCCAATGGGCAGGGCCAGGCCTTCCTGAACGGCTTCCCACAGATCTTCAGCGGTTTCAGCCTGTGATTTTTCATTCACCAGGGCCAGTGTTTCCAAATCAAAATGATTGCCGATGCAGGCCGCCAGTTTCAAAACCCTTTGAGTCGCGGGCGGTAATTTCTGGATTTTCTGAGCCATCAATTCGACCACATTGTCTGTGATTTCACGACTTTGAATAGCGTCCAAAGCCCATTGCCATTTCCCTTGTGACAGATCAAATTCCAGCAATTTTTCGGTATACAGCGAGCGCAGGAATTCATTGACGAAAAAGGGATTTCCCTGTGTTTTGCTGAAAATGAGTTGAGCGAGTTCCGTGATGTGGCTTTCCGGACAATGGAGCGTATCCGCAACCAGATGTCGCAAGTCCTCAGGCTGAAGGGGATTGAGCCTGAGGCTGTTCTGGATGGCGCCTTCCTTCAAGGCTTCTTCAAGCATCACGCTCAGGGGATGACTGGGCGAAACTTCATTATCCCGCCAGGCTCCGATGATCATGATGTAACGGATCGCCGGGTTGACCGCCATGCGTTTGAGCAGTTTGAGCGAGGCCAGATCAGCCCATTGCAGATCATCCATAAAAATGACCAGAGGATGCGCTTCTGTGGCCAATACCTTGATGAATTCTTCCAGCACCCAGTTGAACCGATTCTGGGCTTCTGCCGGAGGCAATTCAGGAACAGGCGGTTGTTTATCCAGAATCATTTCCATTTCAGGCAGCACGTCAATCAGCACCTGTCCGTTGTTTCCCAAAACAGCCATAAACTGTTCACGCCATAGTGAGAGGTTTGCTTCACTTTCTGTCAGGAGTTGGTGCAGGAGTTCACGAAACCCATGTATGATGGAATCAAAGGGAATATTCCGTTTGTACTGATCAAATTTTCCTGACACAAAAAACACATTCTGTTTGAGAATGGGTTTATGAATTTCATGAACCAGCGAGGTTTTTCCAATTCCGGAATATCCTGAAACCAGCATCATTTCGGTGCGTCCTTCGTTGACCCGCCTGAAAGATTCCCAAAGCTGTTCTACTTCCTTTTCCCGGCCATATAACTTCTGCGGAATTTGAAACCGGTTTGAAACATCCTTTTCACCCAACACAAAGGGTTCCATTCTTCCTGATTTTTCGAGTGATTGCAGACAATGCTCCAGGTCGTGTTTCAAACCATAGGCGCTCTGATAGCGGTCTTCCACCAGTTTGGAGAGTAATTTCTGAATAATCTGGCTGACCGGGAGCGGAATATGCTGGAACTTGTCAGCAAGCGCCGGAGGTTGTTTGGCAATATGACAATGAATGACTTCGAGGGGGTCGGTCTGAGGAAAGGGTAACTCGCCGGAAAGCATTTCATGGAAGGTCACACCCAGAGAATAAAAATCGGAACGCCAGTCCACAGAACGGTTCATTCGACCTGTTTGTTCCGGCGAAATATAGGCCAGTGTTCCTTCAAGCGCGTTGACGTTTTCAAGACGCTGATCTTCCCGTGAAAGCACAGAGGAAATGCCGAAATCAATAAATTCGACAGCACCTGTTTTGGAATTGATGACAATATTGGACGGGTTGATATCCTTGTGGACAATCTGGTGGTGGTGAATATGTGCCAGGCTGTCTGTGATTTTTACCGCCAGATTCAGAAAATCCAGAACCGGCAGATGTCCATTTTTCAGCATTTGCCTGACAGACAGTCCGCCGATGTCTTCGAGCACAATGACCAACTGGTTGCCCTGTTTCTCAAGGGCATAGGCCTGGATGGTGCCTTTGATTTTGTCCTTGATGATCTCATATTCGTGCTTGAATCGGGCAAGTTCATGAAGGGATGGAAATTCCTTCTTGAGCGTTTTGAGAATGACGGGTGCCTGATCACTGTCCCGGAATCCCCGGTAAATGATGGAATTCAGTCCGTCATATAAAATTTCCTTAACCTGATATCCTGCAAGATTCCACATCGAACCATTCTCCCAAGAGTTTTGAGCAATTCAAAAGTAAACATTGTGTTTAATTCCATTTTCAAAGGGGAAACGCAAGGGGGCTTTTCATGAAGGGGGAATTGAAAGTCTGGTGTTCCGCAGAAATACGGGAAGGCTGGGTCGAAAAAGCCCGACCTCAGGGTTCTGGCAAAAACCTGACAGCGTCAGAACATATGGAGTTGAAACGGTTGACGATGGAGCGAGAAATTCTAAAAAAGGCCAAGGCCTTCTTCGCAAGGGAAAATCATTGAGCTATTAGTTCATTGATCGAGAGAAGAAAGCGTATTCGATCAGGTGCTGTGTCCTGTATTAAATCTTGGCGAGAAGTTCATAGTTCCGCCTTCAGGCGGCGTTTCCGCAGGGCTTTCCGCCTCAGGATCGTTTAATTTTCCAATAAAGGCGTAGGATGGGTAGAGCATTTGCGAAACCCATCGAGTTTTGTTGGGTTTCACTTCGTTCTACCCAACCTACACACCTTTCACTCACGGGTATTGAGCTTAATCCACAGACTGATTAATTTTCATGCGTTGTAATCAGGTTGTCCTTGAGGCGGGTAACCACATTGGCGTTTTGTTCGAGCAACTTTGTATTGATTTGATGCTGAAGACGCTCTGATATTTGTTCAAGATCATTATTTTTTTGAGCCATTGTCTGATTGCTTTCCCGTTCCAGTAAAACCAGTTTCTTCAGACGTCGGATTTCTTTTTCCTGAAAACGGATTTGAAGCTGAAGTCGGGAATGATACACAAAGAAATAGCCTACACTGAAGATAATCCCGAGGGCCAGTGCGAAAAATACAGGCACAAACAAGGGCTTCTGCGAAGTGTATGAGCCAAACCAGCCAGCATCAAAATGAATCCTCACCGCTTCAGCGTTGTTCATGCTGAATAACACACAGAGGATCAGAAACAACGCGAAAAACAGTAGTCCGAAATAGCGCATGATGAACCTGTTACTGTAGTATATAATTTAAATGGACTCCGGTGTTTTGTTGATTGGACATCCATTTTTTGACGGAAGACAAACCTAGTAATGAAGTAATATCATATTCATCATCGTCTTCAAACTCTAATGTTTGAATTTCTCCGGAAATTTCCAAATCGGTTCCCATTTGATCAATAACCTGTTGAAAACTACCCAGTTCATCCACCAGTTGTTCCTGATAAGCCTGCTTTCCTGTGAATATTCGCCCGTCAGCAAGCGTGCGGAGTTTTGTTTCGTCCATGCCGGGGCGGCCCTGCAGAATGGCCTGAACAAATTGTTCGTGTGAATCATTCACAACCGATTGTATCAGCACAAGTTCATCGGGGGCCGGTTTTTTAAACATTGAAATGCTGTTTTTATTTTTTCCACTTTTAAGGGTGACCATTTCCGCACCGACTTTCTGACCGAGTTCACCCAGATTGACCCACTCCATCAAGACACCGATACTGCCTGTCAGTGTTCCGGAATTGGCGAAAATCCTGTCTGTCGCCGCCGCGATATAATATCCGCCGGAAGCAGCAACCGAACCCATCGAGGTATACACCGGTTTTGTCTGCCGAAGTTCACTCAGGGCATCATAAATTTCCTGTGCCACAGCGACGCCGCCTCCCGGACTGTTGATTCTGAGGATCACCCCTTTGACCGAATCACTTTTTTCCATTCGTCTGATTTTTTCAACAATGGGTTCAGAGTCCATTAAAATACCTTCTACCCGAATGATTCCTATCAGATTGTCATGCCAGAAATCTGATCCGGATTTATGAGCCGAGTTGATCAATGTGACCAGAACCAGACAAAGAACAAACAGGAGGGAAAAACCGGTTAAATAAGGATGCTTTCGAAACATAATAAATTTGAGCTTAGGGTTACCAGGGTTTGATTCTTACCAGATAAATCATCAGTGCCGCTGTGCAGAAAATACCAATATGCACAAACATAGCCAAGGGTTTTGGTAAATTTTTGTTTTGTATCTGTCGTCCATTCATGAAGCCGAAACCAATCAGGATCATGAGCAATACCAATTTCCAGTGAAGCCATTTCCCTGCCTCAAACGCATTGGTTGCCATTGCCAGATAAAGTCCGGAAAGAACAGCGACTGCCAGGATCGGATAATAGATGAAATGATAAATTCTGGATTGGATCCATTGTGCGCCTTCAATTTGGGTGGCGTCCTTCATTCGGAGTCTGAAAATCACAGCAAGAGATTGAACAAAAAGTGTTCCTACTACCAGACAAATGGCTGTCAGATGTAATACCAGCATGAAATTGAGCATAATTTTTCTTTGGTGAAAGTGATGATGGATTATGCGCCGAAACGTCGCCAGTGTTCACTGAGCAATATTGCGACTGAGGATGCCACATTCAGGCTTTCCACGAGTCCTGTGCCCGGAATTTTCACATGGAAGTCGGCCAGTTTTTTCCACCGGGGAGAGACGCCTGAATGTTCTGAACCTATTATAAACACAAGTTTTTCTTTCAGTTGCAATTCAAAGAGATTTTCGCCTTTATGGGGAGTCGTCCCGATCAGATAAAATGCCAGATCCTGCAACTGTCGTATATCCGTAGACGGTCGGTTGAGACAGACCATATCCATCAAATCAGCGGCTCCTTCAGAAATCCGGTAGACTGTGCCCGATAGATTACTTGGGAAATCCGGTGTGTGAAGCACTGCCTTGACGCCGAAATGCGCCGCGGTTCTAAGAATCGCCCCGAAGTTATGAGGATTGGCGACTCCGTCAATAAACAGCAAACGCTGTGGCCCGGTTGTTGTGGAGACACGTTTGATAAACTGATTCCATGACAGGGGCGGCCGTTTTAGAATTTCAAGGCACAGACCTTCATGGTGTGTTGAATCGGTCAATTTGCTCAATTCAGTATCGCCCAGGATACGATATCCGATTTTTTGCTGTGCGCACCAGGCAAGGGTGGGTCTGAGTTCCTCCAACCGGGTTTCGTCAAGGTAAATTTTGCGGATGGCTTCTTTACGATGTTGAATCACGGTTTGGCAGGCATGCCAGCCAAAAATCCTGATTTCTTCCTCTTTCTGAGTTTTGATCACTCTGGGGGAGTGTCTCTCTTTCTGTTTTTCTTGCATGGGTTTCCGATGCGGAACGTGAGCTGAATAGCCTGAAAAATGGACACTATAAGAGGTTTATTTAAAAAGGAAAGCAAAAGGATTATGCAAAAACTGCGGTTTCTACGCAAAATAACGAAACCGATGGATCAGATATGGAATTATTCGGGCTTTAGTAGCGCTTTGAAGCATTTCACGAAACTGTTCCATTTCCTGTGAAATCCCTGCGGACCATGAATGACCATCCAGGGGGGAAAGATAAACAATATCATGTTTTTCCAGTTCCATGCGCTGGATTGCGTCAACGGTTGCAGTCAGATGATGCGTCGCTACGTCAGGTTCTCGGTTCAAATCGGGGTCTTCCAACCCGGCAAGTACGGTGATCGCACAGCGCATTCCTCCTGCTTTTTGTGTCTGAACTGTTTTTATTACTGCGGAAATATCAGCGCTTTTATTCATGGATCGACGCAATTCACTCCATCCGGTTTCAAGTCCCAGCGTAACCATGTTGAGTCCGGCATCCCGAAGTTGAGCATATTCCGCGGTTGTTCTGCGTGGGGAATGATCAGGATCCATGAAACAGGCCATGTCTTCTGAAAACTGTGGAAAATATCGTGAGACAATTTCCAGAATATCCAGCAGTCTTTTCTGGCCAAGGGACAGAGCACTGGCTGATCCGAGAAACAAGCCGCTCCTGTTGGAAACCGCTCTGCCCAGTAAATCACTGACTTTTCTGACATGGTCTTCAAATTCTTCCAGACTCAGAATTCGAAAACGGATTCCCTGATAAAAAGCGCAGAATGTACACTGAGAATTTGGACATCCCCTGGCGGGTAATACCACTACATTCTGATAGCGATCCGGAGGCAGAATGGGAATGGACTCAGGATAAGCCTGCTGAAAGCGGAAGGTTTCTTTTCCAATCTGCTCCGGGGTCCATTTCAAAGATTCCAGCAATCGTTCAGACAGAACAGAGAGATCGCGGATGGTGCCTGCCCATCGGATTGAATCCGGTGCCTGTTTTGACTGTGAAAGGACGCCCGCCAGAAAAGCATGGGCCTGTTCATGAATCAGATTTGCCTGTCCGGAATCCAGATTCTGGTAACCATGCTGTATTTTTTGTACCACTTCATTTTCTAGTGTCCGGCGGAACAGCTTTTCCTCCTGCCGAAAAGTTCCCCAGCGGCCTTCAGCGTCCAGACGAATTATTTTTCCGGATTCTGTTTCAATGGTCAGGTGACTTTCTGTGATATGAACTTTCATGTTAGATCTCGGTATCCTGAAAAAAAGGCCAGATTGAGGTACTTCCAGTAAAGTGATTTCGTCGAAAAAATTTCCACCTGTGCAGGTGTATTTTACGCAACCAGTTTAAACTCAAGGACATGATGCTTAAACCAGGTTGGATATTCCTGATTCTTTTTTAAGGCCGTCACCGAAGCCAAGGCCACACTCCCTGCC